>JAYTJI010000078.1:0-4059 GCA_043731245.1 Methylococcaceae bacterium
TCAGCCAAGCGGCATGCTTCCTTATCCAGATCTGTATAAGTCTGTTCATCGTTAGCCACTATGCCGCCGTATACACAGGGCGCAATTGAAACCAGGGTATTGCCAAAAAACAGGCTGTTTATATGCACCAAAGGCAAAATACCGGTTATTTCTCCCGCATTTTCGACATAGAGAAAATACGTTTTATGGCCAAATGCTTTTTCAATAACCTCTTTCCAGCCAGCTTGATGAAAAAATGTCGCATCGGTGTTGGTTTGAACAAAGCTGTCCCAGCGCTGATAATTTGATACATCCAGCGTTTTAATCATGCTTTTAACCTATTTTGTTAATCTGGAACACATGTTCCATGGTATCCCAGTTGAAATCAGTCAACAGCCTTTTTATTCTATTTTCCATTCGATTAAGATTCAGGTAGTGCCGGGTTCGCGTTTTTAAACTTAACCCGTGTTGCTTAGGTTGCTCAGGGTCAATTTCCCAGGGATGAAAATAGAAAATACCCGGCTCGTCTTCTTGATGATTAACCCGATTAAAAGCCCATTTTGACAAAGCATAAGGATAAAATCTAAAGAACCCCCCTCCCCCACAAGGAAAGTTTTTGTCCCCAAATCTGACGGTAGTAATAGGGATTTCTTTAAAATTCTGGTTTTCTATCGGTTCATAGATAAATCTTGGCGCATCAGGTATGCCGTATAAGTCATGCTTTACTGGGTAAATGCTGGAACTGTATTTAAACCCTTCTTCTTGCAAGATATTTAATGCCCACAGGTTACTTGCACAGATTGAATAGCTGGCCGCACGGTAACCGTTAACTTGTTTGCCGCTCATATCTTCAAGTAGCTTCTTAGTTTTAGAAACATCATTGCGGAATTGTTCAGGCGTCTGTTCTGTCACTCTGGTATGGTCATAACCATGACATGCCAGCTCGTGACCGTCCGCTATAATACGTTTAATTAAGTCAGGATAACGTTCAGCTACCCAGCCTAAAGTAAAGAAAGTTGCTTTTACGTTTTTTTCTTTAAAAAGATCCAGTATTTTATGGGTGTTTACTTCAACTCTGTGTGGCAATGTTTCCCATTGCGCTTTTGCAATGTAAGGCTCAAATGCCGACACTTGGAAATAATCTTCCACATCGACTGTCATGGCATTTATTTTTTGCATATTTATTTCCGACATCCAGGCAGTCCATGATTTAAAAAATATATTTTTAAGATTCTTCGTTATAAACAGTATCCATATCCAGCTGTAATAAAATTGCTTTACGCAGTAATGCCCGCTCTTTGTTTAATGTCTGCTGTAAATTTCCGACTATTTTTTCCAATGCTACAATGCGCTCTTCATATGAATTGTTGGCATCCATTGAAATTGATGTGGCTGGTAATACATCATGAAACTCATCAGTTATTAAAGATGATTCGTCTTCAATATCGGCAATAACTTGCTGAACAGCACTTAACGTAATAACCTTTAATTCATCGAGATATCCAAATAATAAAACCCTATCGCATAATGTATTTATTCTTCTGGGAATACCTTGAGAATAACTACAAATTTCGCTAAAAATATCATCATCGAATTGGGGTGAATGATTCCATCCTGCCTTTTCTAAGCGAAATAGGATGTAACTTTTTGTTTCTTCCTCATTAAGCGGCTTCAATTGATAAGTGGCGACTATGCGTTGTCTTAGCTGCTCCATTTCAGGTAAAAATAATTTCTCACCTAATTGCTGTTGGCCTATCAAAAAAGTCTGGAAAAGAGATTTTCCAGACATCTCAAAATTTGACAACATACGGAGTTCTTCCAGTGCATCTTTGGGAAGATTTTGAGCTTCATCGACAATCATTAACACTCTTTTACCTTCCATTGCCTGGTTGATAAAAAACCGTTCAATTCTTGTTAGCAGTGTCGATTTATCTTCACCTTCGTAAGAAAGCCCAAAAGTTGCCGATATAATTTTTAAAAGATCATCGGCCCCGACCTGGGACGAAACCATAATGCCTATGGTGATATTGTCGTTATTTAAACTATTAACCAGCTCTTTAACCAGCATGGTTTTACCTGTACCCGGCTTCCCTGTGACAACAACAAATCCTTCACCTTGCGTCAATCCATAACGCATATAGGCCAAAGCCCGCTTATGTACTGCACTATTGAAAAAGAAATCGTTGTCGGCGTTCAGCTGAAAAGGTTTTTTAGATAAGTTATAAAAACCGTCATACATAATTAAAATCTCATAAATAAACTGGCTGTTACCCGATTTTCTTCATAGCCATCTGAAAACCCATTTCCGGGTAGGAAATTAACTGTATTTCCGCTTGAAGTCTGATTTGCATGGCGAAATTCTAATATACCATTGAGCTGGCTGGTGATAGTATGGTTCACTCCTATTGCAACCGTATAAAACTGACTATTATTTGCTGAGCCCTGGTTGTCGTTATGTTGCCATTGCGGACGTATATAAGAGCTGGTTTTACTCGCAAGCTGCCAGTTCCATGTACCGCTTACCCCGATTATTTTTTGATTATTCCCGTTATTTTGAGATTTATAGTTCTGGTCAAACGCATTCGCACTTAATGTGCTTTTACCCGTGTTGAACGAAACTGAAAAGTTCCAGGTTTTTGTTACAATCACGTCATCGGTAAAACTCGGATTATTCGTTATACGTGGATTTAGATCAGGATTGCCTGGTTGATTCTGCACAGGAAAGCCTTGATTTTGTGCCAGGATTTGCTGCGCTGTGGTGGTATTGTTAATGCGCGTTATCGACCAGGTTGACCTTCTTGTTTGGTAATTCAAGGCTGTTTGCCAGCTTTTTCCAAAATTACCGCCGCCACTGTTTATTCCCGAACCTTGTCCAAAGCTACCACCACCGTTTATTCCCGAACCTTGTCCAAAATTACCACCGCTATTTATTCCTGAACTTTGTCCGAAATTTCCGCCACCACTGTTTATTCCTGAATTTTGACCGAAATTTCCGCCACTATTAAATCCAGATCCTCCCCCAGAAAACTGACCTAAATTAGTCCCCACACTATTATCACTATAGCTTGTTGTCCAGTTTAGACGCTGTATTGGGGAAATATAAACACTGACAAAGCTGTTGTTACCTGCTCCCGCAGTAACATTGAAACGTTGGCTTGGACGCCATTGCCCCCCAGCCGTCCAAAAAAAGCCGCTATTATTGCTACCGGTAGTCGATTGAAAGTCATTTTTGCTATAGCCTCCTTGAGCAAAAACATTAAAATAGCTATTAATAGGGATGCCAACCCGTGCATTTGAAGTTTGAAATTTTACATTCGGACTATTTACCCTGTAATTTTCATTATTATTAAATGCTAAATTCCAATTAACTCGCTCGAAATAAGACCCACTGTTTAAACTTATTGTTTCTGCAAGATTTACCGAGTCTGAGAGCGTATTTAAGCCATTGTTTGAAGACGAACCTGCATCCGTTGCTATGGTATTAAAGTTAACGCGGAGCGCACCGTTAGCATAGTTACCAAAACGAGGTGTCCAGGATGGAGAAAGACCAAAAGTATAGACATTTGAGCTATTGCCGGATCCATTTACGTTACTTGCGCCTATTAAGTTGTTATTGATATTTTGCTGACTAATCGAGGTATTTGAATTTAGGAATAATTTATTTGGAATAAAGGTGGTGCGGGAATTGGACTGTAATTGGTTAAATATATTAAGCCCATTGTTGCCGCCGGCATTATATAAAGTCTGCAATCTGTAACTAAAATTTACGTTTGATCGTGGTGATTGCCCGGTAATTGAAATGCCAGGATTAACTGAGGTGACAAAGGCGCTCTGTTTATTATTTGAACGTAGCTGGATGTTATCTGAATAGATTTCTTGAGCTTGTAATGTAGGAGTTGCCGTCCAACTTAACGCATAAACCTCAGTGTGATAACAAAGAATATAGACACCAATTACTGTAACTATCAGCGAAGGCAGTGTAACCAGCAGACAATCTTTTTTATTAGGGTTTGGAACCATTGCTTGTGTTTTCATGTTTCAGCTAAATATGAATAACGATACAAAATAAATGACCATTAG
>JAYTJI010000079.1:0-4078 GCA_043731245.1 Methylococcaceae bacterium
TAGGGAGTTGCTATTCATTCCGGTGTTGTGCTCATTTTTGACCACAGAGCGCTATCGCTGTTGGGTATGGAAAGCCTTTGTTATAGGATCTGTGCTGACATTGTTGACGTCCTATTTAATGGACATTGGTATCCTTGAGTTGGGCAAACAGGGTGGGCCTTCTTTCAAGAGCCGTATTACACATAGCATTTTCATTTCCTTTTTTGCCTTCTTTTGCGCTCACAAAGGCTATAACGGCAAGCGTTATGCAAAATTGTATTGGGCTTTGTTTACATTATGTATGTATAACCTGTTTTTTATAGTTGAAGGGCGCACAGGACAATTAATAGCCGTTTCACTGGTTTTATTATTCGGAGTGCAACGTTTCACTAAGAAAATGTTTTTGATTACAGTACTTGCCATGGCTATTTTGTTGGGTCTTTTCCTCACTTTTTCGGATAAGGCAACACGAATCAATGAAGGCTTTGCTAGCACTCAAGCTTATTTACAAGCACATCCTGAGAAAGCTGAAGTTTCCATGGGGTTGAGATTTACTTTTTGGAAATACTCATTAAAATTAATCTCCGAAAAACCGTTATTGGGTCATGGTACCGGTAGTTTTACAAAAGAATATCAAAGAATTGTTAGCAACGAATCAGTTGCAACCGGGAATCCTCACAATGAATTTTTTATGATAAGCATTCAATTGGGATTTTTAGGTCTGTTAGTTTATTTAGGCTTTCTTGCGAGCCAATATTACTACTCCAAAAAATTGCCCAATACAGAAAAATGGCTTGCACAAGGTCTTTTACTCTCCTTAATTGTTACCAGTCTATTCAACAGTCCTCTTATGGATCACACAGAAGGGCACTGGTTTACTACGATGATTGCCTTGTGTTTTGCCTCGCTAAATGCTGATGTAAAAGCTGAAATAAACCATGCTTAGTGTAATTATCATTACCAAAAATGAAAGCGCTCATATTGGTTCTTGTTTACAATCTGTTTTATGGGCAGATGAAATTATTGTGTTTGACTCAGGCAGTGACGATGATACTGTCGAAATATGCAAACACTATACCGATAATGTATTTGTTACCAACTGGCCGGGTTTTGGTGTCCAGAAACAACGTGCTTTAGATAAAGCTCAGGGCGATTGGGTTTTGTCGATTGATGCGGACGAAGTGGTAACTACTGAATTAAGGATGGACATTGAAAAAGCTCTCCAGCAAGAGCAGTTTAATGGTTATGGCATTCCCCGGCTTTCCAGTTATTGTGGCAAGCAAATCCGTCATGGCGGCTGGTGGCCTGATTATGTGCTTAGATTATTTCGCCGTAATGCAGGCTATTTCACTGAATCGCTCGTGCATGAACGTATTATTGTGCAGGGTGAAATTGGTAAATTAACTTCACCATTATTGCATGATGCCTTTGTAAATCTGGATGAGGTTTTACATAAGGTAAATTGCTATTCGTCTTTAGGCGCAGAATTGCTTTATCAAAAAGGCATACGGGCATCCTTAAGCAAAGCTATTTTAAAAGCATTCTGGACTTTTTTTCGTACTTATTGGCTTAAAGCTGCTTTTTTGGATGGGCGACAAGGTTTAATGTTGTCGATTTCCAATGCTGAAGGGACTTATTATAAGTATGCTAAATTGCTGGAATTACAAAGCCGGCAAGACCGTTAAGAATGAGCTTAATATCTGTTATTGTGACTACCTATAATTGGCCGGCAGCATTAACGCTTTGTTTGGAAAGCTTATTTGCGCAACAGGATAATAATTTTGAAATTATTATCGCTGATGATGGGTCAAATTCAGCTAATCTTAAATCAACTCAGGCCTATTGCGCCGATAGCCCGGTATCTATTAGCTATATTCATCATGAGGATCAAGGTTTCAGGGCAGGAACCATTAGAAATAAGGCGGTTGCACAAAGTAAAGGTGAGTATTTGCTGTTTATTGATGGCGATTGTATTCTTCTACCTGATTTTATTGCCCGGCATCGGCAACTTGCCGCGATAGGGTGCTTTGTTTCTGGAAACCGGATTTTATTAAGTCAGGCGTTTACTCGGCAAGTCATTGAACAATATATTCCAATATACGCAAAACCTTTGTGGTATTTTTTTCTGCTGAGGTTACAAAATAAAATCAATAGAATTTCTTCATTTTTTTATCTCCCTTTAGGCATTCTAAGGCATGTCCAACCTAAGAAATGGCAGAAAGCCATGACTTGTAATCTAGGCATGTGGAGAAATGATTTTATTAAAGTCAATGGTTTCGATGAGCTTTTTGAAGGTTGGGGTTATGAGGATTCGGATTTAGTGATTCGCTTAATTCATAGCGGCATCAAACGTAAAGAAGGACGCTTTGCCGTGCCTGTGTTGCATTTGTGGCATAAGCAAAATGACCGTAGCCAGCATGATGTAAATTATCAACGGTTGTTAGCACGCTTAAGTATAGCGGATTTTATCCGCGCAGAAAAAGGCGTCTCCCAGTATCTTGAAACTGATTTAAAATAATATGTTGTGGAATAAGTTTGTAATTTCTCATTTGACCCAGGTAACAATGCTAGACCTACGAGGTTTTAAAAACCTCGTAGGTCTAAATCCTGCAAATAATGAGAAGTTACAATAAATAGAACTAAGTATTTGATTTTTATTATCTCTTCACGAAAACTTAGAGCCATGAACTCGTTAGATAGGAAATTCATGGATGAGTAGAGGCGATAGCCTTAACCCATCATAGTCACCGATGCCATGGTTTTTGCTAGCGCCCTACCTATCCTAACTAGCTATACCGAATAAAACCACCTGGCAATCAAAACAGTTATAAGCCATGAAAATATTTATTGGACAAATCCATATACGAACAGCCGTGTAGATCGGGCAGCTCTTTTTGCTCACTCTACACGGACACAGCATCAGAACGCCCGACACGAAAGCATGTACCCGGCAGTTATCGTTAGCATATTTCTCCTATTCTCGGTCAACTTCTAACGAATGGATGAAATGCCATTCCTTCTCGCTTACAGGCATTATGGATAGGCGGTTGCCTCGTCTTACCAACGCCATATCAGCCAATTCCGGGTGAGCCTTTAATTCTTTAAGGGTTATGGTGCGGGATAATGTCCTGATATATTTAACATCAACCATCATCCAACGCGGGTTGTTAGGGTCGCTTTTAGGGTCAAAATGGATGTCATCAGGATCAAAAGCGGTGTAATCGGGATAGCCTTCTTTAACCACTTCCATAATGCCGACAATACCCGGCAGGTCACAGTTGGAATGATAAAAGAACACTTGGTCGCCCAGTTTCATAGCATCCCTCATCATATTTCTGGCCTGATAATTGCGCACGCCATCCCAATGTTCGGTCTGCTGGGGCTTATTATAAAGATCATTAATACCAAACACATCGGGTTCCGATTTCATTAGCCAGTAGTTCATTTAGTTCTCATAGGAATGTTAAGTTGTCCCTAGTTTGACACTAATCTAAACTTTGTGCATCCTGCACCATTAAACTGGGTGTGCTTAAAAATGCGGTTTGTAGTGCGCGCACGTACCCTATCCAGTAACTCAATATGGTATTTAGTTTCTGCGCCAGGCGTGATAACGCCTCACCCATTCCAGTAATTTTTGCGGCGCATGATTGCGCTTCCACACCCCGGCAACATATTTGTTGGCTTCTGCCATAGTCGGATAAATATGAATAGTCCCCAGTATTTTATTCAAGCCCAGATTATGCTTCATCGCCAACACAAATTCAGCAATCAAATCACCGGCATGTTCACCAACAATAGTTACGCCTAAAATTTTATCTTTACCCGGCCTGGTTAATACTTTAACAAAGCCGTGTGCCTCACTATCGGCAATCGCCCGATCTAAATCATCCAAATGATAGGTGCTGATTTCGTAAGCGATACACTGCTCTTTCGCCTCCTGTTCATTCAAGCCCACCCGCGCCACTTCAGGGTCAATAAAAGTCGACCAGGGAATCACCGAATAATCGGTGCGGAATTTTTTGAACTGCCCAAACAAGGCATTCACCGCTGCATACCAGGCTTGATGCGCGGCCGTATGGGTGAATTGATAAGGCCCTGC
>JAYTJI010000080.1:0-1554 GCA_043731245.1 Methylococcaceae bacterium
CGCCCTATTAAGACTCGCTTTCGCTACGCCTCCCCTATTCGGTTAAGCTTGCCACTGAGATTAAGTCGCTGACCCATTATACAAAAGGTACGCAGTCACACCACGAAGGTGCTCCCACTGCTTGTACGCATACGGTTTCAGGATCTATTTCACTCCCCTCTCCGGGGTTCTTTTCGCCTTTCCCTCACGGTACTGGTTCACTATCGGTCAGTAAGGAGTATTTAGCCTTGGAGGATGGTCCCCCCATGTTCAGACAAGGTTTCACGTGCCCCGTCCTACTCGTTTTCACTGCACAGCGTTTTCGTGTACGGGGCTATCACCCTGTATCGCCGGACTTTCCAGACCGTTCCACTAACAACTGTACAACTTAAGGGCTAATCCCCGTTCGCTCGCCGCTACTAAGGGAATCTCGGTTGATTTCTTTTCCTGTGGGTACTTAGATGTTTCAGTTCCCCACGTTCGCCTCAGGACACTATGTATTCATGTCAAGATAACTGTCTGGTGACAGCTGGGTTCCCCCATTCGGAAATCCGCGGATCAAGGTGAGTTTGCACACTCCCCGCGGCTTATCGCATGCTACAACGTCCTTCATCGCCTCTCACTGCCTAGGCATCCACCGTATGCGCTTATTCACTTGACCATATAACCCGAATGGGTCTTTTTAAAGTGATTTCGTTACTTTCATAACGCTTTCATTTTAAATTAACGTTCGTGTTACCAATCAGTTTCTATCGCTTTTTTGCGAATGGATTCTTGTGCGCCTGAATTCAACACGATCAAAATACCCCAGCCTTCAAATAATTAAAGTCTGTTGTGTTTATCTGTGTTAACCAGGTTCATTCAAACCCATCCAAGTCTATTCACGCTGCTAGGGCATGTTTAAACTTTATAATGTTACAGATTTCCAATTTGTTAAAGAGCAATTAATGCGTTTAAGCACCAATTCTATAAGGTCTTTAGAATGCAGATAAAACCTTAATCTCTTAAAGTTTTTGTGCGCTTAAAACGTTATAGAATTGGTGGAGCTAAGCGGGATCGAACCGCTGACCCCCTGCGTGCAAGGCAGGTGCTCTCCCAGCTGAGCTATAGCCCCAGTATTCACTGAGTTCCCTAGCCCATCCCCACTACGTTTACAGCCGTCTTCTCCGAAAATAAATGTCATCATCGGATACTTGTAACAATGCTTTGTTACGATAACGGTGTACCAGTGGTGGGCCTGGGAGGATTTGAACCTCCGACCTCACCCTTATCAGGGGTGCGCTCTAACCAACTGAGCTACAGGCCCAAGGCTCATACGTTTGATCAAAATAATGTGTGTGGACACTTATGACGGCGCCGTGTGTCATTTATAAGGAGGTGATCCAGCCCCAGGTTCCCCTAGGGCTACCTTGTTACGACTTCACCCCAGTCATGAATCACAAAGTGGTAAGCGCCCTCCTTGCGGTTAGACTACCTACTTCTTTTGCAACCCACTCCCATGGTGTGACGGGCGGTGTGTACAAGGCCCGGGAACGTATTCACCGCGACATTCTGATTCGCGATTACTAGCGATTC
>JAYTJI010000081.1:0-5521 GCA_043731245.1 Methylococcaceae bacterium
GTACCTTTATGAATTATCATAAAAATCAATGTAAAAGGTACGCACAGCGTACCCTACGGTAAATTGTAAAAACCGAAAACTTGACCGTTCAGAGTATAAATCAATGGGAAATCAAGAAATCAATGGAGTCAGTGTCATTGATTTTGTTATTTCTTGGTGCATTGGCTTTGGGTATACTTATCCAAAGCCAAACAATACGCTCAACCAGAGCGCGGCTATGAGGCAGTTTTATTTTTTCGCTTTCCGTGCCGCACCCGGTTAGCTTTATGTTAGCGCGGCAAGCGAAGCTTGGCGTTTCTAGCAGGGTGAAAGTCCCTGTCGGGCAAGGTCTAGCCAACCACCCGTATCGAGTGTTGCGTGTCCGGCGGAGCGTTGCAAGCGGTTACGACTGCTGCAATCGCGAACAAAGGAGGCGAAGCGTACACAGAGAACCACATAGGCCACAGGGGATACGCACATCCCTGAAGCCAGGCCAGCATCGTTATAGCATAAATGCAGTCGGCGACGTTGTTAACGTGACGGAAGCCAATACAAGGAAATCACCAAGGCGAGATTTCTGAGGGACTGTCGGTGTCCAGGGGCGTGGCATGTGTGGAGAGAAACGGACAAGAACTTGCGAGACCCCATCGTCTCCTGACGGTGGAACATGGTATGCGGATATGTAGCCACGTAAGGGGAAACTCGGACACAGGGGCAAGCCGAAACCTAAATTCTGCCGGATACAGGTAAGTCTACCCAACAGAAAGAAGGATGGCTGATGGATGATTGGGGAGTCAGATTCACTCATAGTACTCTGAGACGGGAGAGCCGATCACATGGGGAAGGGGTGAACAATATTGTGTAGCTCACAAAGGAAACACGTACCGGACATGTAGAGCTGGATAATACGATGCCAACCTCACTGTGGGGAATAACAAAGAAGTAGTTATGCGAAGTGAACAATATTGAAGAGCCCGGTGCGGTAGTTCCGCACGCCGGGATCCGTGAGGGGGCAGTTGGGTAACTGGCTGTTCTACCTCGATGGTGTATCATATTTTATTAAGGGGGAGTTCTATGAAAAATTTTATAAAAACGGCAATGGCTATTTTGTTATTGTCGAATTCTTTATATGCAATTAGTGCAACAATTAATTTCAACCCTAGCACTACAACTATTTTTTTAGGTAATACATTTAATGTCGATGTGGTCATTTCTGATCTAGGAAATGGAAGCGCTCCTTCACTGGGAGCATTTGACTTTGATGTCAATTATGACCCAACTGTTTTAAGCTTTTCTGGGGGCATATTTGGCACAGGACTTGATTTATTTGGCTTAGGTTCTATTAGCGGCGTTACTCCTGGCGCAACATCCGTTAATTTTTTTGAAATTTCATTAGATAGTGAAATTGATCTTAATGCCTTACAACCTGATAGTTTTGTATTGGTTTCTCTTGCATTCAATGCTATTGCAGTTGGAAATAGTCAGCTGAGTTTTGGTATAAATGATTTTGCAGATGGAGCAGGCGATAGGTTGTTAATAAATGGCATTCCAGGAAATGCGTTAGTAAGTTCAGCCTCTTCAGTTCCTGAACCAGCTGGAGTTTGGTTAATGGGTTTAGGATCAGTGTTTTTTTATATAGTCAAACTAAGGAAAATAGCCAATGAAAACACATAAATTGCTATTAGGAATAATTATTACGCTTTTGACTTCACCAGTTTCTGCATTTAAGCCCACAGCAGAATTTGGGCATGTTGGTATTGTAAAAGATTCATTAAAAAACATCAGTCGAACTTCTTCAGATGGTAGTCAATCTTTTAAGTTCTCTGAAAGTGCCATATTAGAAACCAGGGACAGTACTGCGGGTGTTGATGAAGTAACTTCTTCAAGAGGAGAAATTTTCAATCCAAATGCACATTGTGATGATGAATTACTACCAGAATGCAGCAAGCGCATAATAGATATTAAAAATGAAGTAATTGACGTGCTAAAAACGTCTCCACCAAACGGTGAGAAAGCGCGACAACAAGTTGGTAGGGCGCTTCATACTCTGCAAGATTTTTACTCACATAGCAACTTTATTGAACTTGGAAGAAGTGAAACGTTTTTTAGTGATTTAGGTACGGTAATTGTCCCCAGATTACGTTCTAGTCCTGCCGACCCAACTTGTGGTGCGGGTTTGTTTAATTTAGAAGGTACTTTACAAGATAATGGTCTGACAGATTTAACGACTGGCTATTTTCGTACTGACCCTTTATTACTTACCATATTTAATGCTCCTTCGGGAAAATGTTCTCATGGACTTGCTCAACGCCCAGGGATCCATAAAGATGCACCAGGACGTACTGGACATGCAGAGGCAAGAAAAGCTGCTGTACTAGGTACGGAAGACTTAATTAATCAGATTCTTGATGCGCCCGGCATCCAAGGAAATGACAAGGCTATTCGAGCATTTATGGATGTAAAAGGTTCTTTAGGCTTTGTTATTGACGATACAGGGAGTATGGGTGGTGTTATTCAAGGGGTTAAAAACCAAGTAAGTAGGATTGTTAGTTTAGTTGCTGATGACCCTAAAAAGGCTCCTGATAAATATGTCTTAGTTCGTTTTGGGGATCCTGATGTAGGAAGCGCTTTTGTAACAGAACAAGCAGCCGCATTAAAAAACGCAGTAAATTCTTTATTTGCTAGTGGCGGTGGAGATTGTCCAGAGCTGTCAATGTCAGGCATGCTTAACGCAATTGAGGCATCGTCTTCTGGTAGTAGTCTCTATCTTTTTACAGATGCTACTGCAAAAGATTCATTTCTTGGCGGTAATGTTGTTGCTGCTGCTCGTGCAAAAGATATAACGATACAGGCTTATCTTTTTGGCTCATGTTCTCCTATAGATCCAGCGTATCAGGCTATTACTTCAGAGACTGGAGGGCAATTACTCTTTTTACAACGGACAACATCAGAAACAGAGAAGCTTTTTAATTTAATAACACCTTCTCTAACTGGAGATTTGCAACCAATTTTGATTTCAAAGAGCCAACTTAATGGAAGTAAGGAATTTTTTATTCCAGTCGATAGCTCTGTATCAAAAGCAATATTTTCTATTGGAATGGATCTAAAAGGAGAAATTAAACTTTTTAATCCATCTGGTGTAGAGATCGTAACAGGTGAAAATATTACTGAGATTTCTAGCGGTAGAATCTTCACAATGAACACACCTGAGCCTGGATTGTGGAAATTGCAAGTGACAGGAACTGGCTCCTATACTGTGTCTGTTGCAGGTAACAGTCCAATTGAATTTAAGCGTTTTAATTTCGTTGAATTGAGAGGGCGGCCTGGGCATGAAGGATTCTTTCCAATAATTGGCGAACCTTTAGCAAATTTTGAACACAAAGGTCTTGCTAATGTTTTTGGAAATATCAATTCAGTAACCTTTGAACTCCGGTCTGAATCTGGAGATCTAATTAAAATTGTTGATTTACCAAAAGGCGGGCTTGAAGATGCAGCAAACGATGATTTCATTGGCTCCTTCACTTTGCCTAGTAACCGTTTTAGGATTTATCTGCATGGCAAAGATGAAGCAGGGAAAGAACTTTTAAGGGCATTTCCACCAATGTTTACAGGACAAAACGTAAAAATCAGGCCAGTTAGCGATGGTTCAACGCCGCTTTTTGCTGGTATTGTCAATAAACAGCGATTTGAAGTTACAAATTTAGGAGTAACTGATACGTTTTCTATTACAGCAACTGATAATTTGGGGTTTGTGTCCAATCTTGTTCCAAATGCGGTAACTTTACAAACTAACGAATCAAAAATAGTAGAGGTAAGCATTAATGTGCCTAACGATACACCAGATGATACAGCAGTTACATTGACCTTAGTAGCAAAAGGCTTTTCAACTGCCAATAATATTGTAACTTCATTTGTGGTTCGGAAGAAAAGCATAAAAGGAGATTTAGATTTTGATGGCGATGTTGATAGTGATGATATTAATATATTGGCGTTTGCAAGAGGGCAATTAGCTTCAGGCAGTACTGATGTAAGAGACATTGATGCTGATGGTAAAATAACAGTACTTGATGCAAGAAAAGCAACAACGTTGTGTACTCGTCCTAGATGTGCTAGAGAATAATGTACATTACTTTTATCTAAAGCCTAAAAACAGATAAGAATCTATTATTCCTTTACGTGCAAGTATCATTACGAGGCCAATATAAACGAGAGGAATTGAAGATATTAGCAAACTAATATATGTTTTGTTGATGTTTTCGATTCCTTGACGTGATGACTTTATTAGAAAAAAAAGATAGATAGAAGATAAAAGTATGCTATAGAAAAAAGGTAACGCAATTAAAAAAGGTGCCTTATCATTGCCGCTTAATTTTATACTTGCAATTATTATTATTAGAAATAATGGTGATGTAAGTGATTGTAGAATTGACATAATTGATGAATGTTTTCTTGCTATTGTTAGCAGTGTAGGTTAATTGTTTATCGTGTTTATTTATAAGAATAAGTATAGTGGCCCTCTCTGTCCAGACAATTTTTATCGAGTTTATAATAACTGGGGTCAGGGTAGAATTAAATGTCCAACTCAACGCTCCGGCAGGCCACGCTTCTCCAGTGAGTTTTGCTATATATTAATGTAACTGATAAGTGATTCTGTGAAATCAAAGGTATATGTAGAAACATCCATTCCTAGCTTTTTCTTTGAGGTGAGGTCGGAACCGGAAATGGTAGCTAGGCGTGAATGGACGCGGCAATGGTGGAATCAATGTCTAGAAAATTATGAGGTCGTTTCAAGTGAGGCGGTGCTTGTAGAGCTTTCTGGCGGAAACTTTCCAGGTAAAAGCGAAGCATTGGAGCTTATGAGGCAATTACCATTACTTGCTATTGAAGACCCCGTTGCGGAAATCGTTGAGGCGTATATCAAACATAGGCTCATGCCGAGCGACCCACTGGGCGATGCGCTTCATTTGGCGGTGGCATCGTATCACGCTTGCGATTTTCTGCTAACATGGAATTGCAAACACATTGCCAATGCGAACAAATTCGCCCATATTCGGCGAGTCAATGCACTTTTGGGTATATATTGCCCTTCACTTGTTACCCCGCTAGAACTATTGGAGGCATTAGAGTAGCCATGAAAGACGATCCTATCATTACAGAAATTAGACACATACGGCATGAGTTATCCGAGAAATTTGGGCATAATCCAAGGCAGTTAGTAAAATTCTTTCAAGAACAGGAAAAATTACATGCTGATCGTTTAGTTTATTTCCGACTCCAACCACAAAGCCGAGTTGAGCTTGCAAATCAACAGCATAAAAATCTTGGCATAAACAATCAGGTCTAACTCAACGCTCCAGCGGAGCTTCGCTACGTTCCGCTACCGCTCCACTTCGCTCAGCCCGCTGAGCTTTACGTTAGACCACACGAATGAGCTATGACGTTGATTTAAAGCAAAAATTTGCCAAACGTCGCAAAAAATGCTATTAAGTGTGACGAAGTGAACTTGACGTATAACAAGTTAATACGAACAAGTTCACTTCGT
>JAYTJI010000082.1:0-11513 GCA_043731245.1 Methylococcaceae bacterium
GGGGTTTGCTGTAAATTACGCAAACCCTGCATTAAATCTCTATCCGGTGTAGCCAGCGTGATTGGCTTTGTTTAAAAACTGGGAAACTTCAGTTATTAAATAAATAACCTGCATCTCTACCAATTATGTGAATATTTCCTGTCGAAGAAGTAAAGGTAGCTTCTGGATATACCAATGCCCCAACGATGTTCACTCTACTTGATTGATCTTCAAAGTCAATTAGTACAGCATTCGCTGTGCCAGACAGAAATGCCATACCTAAACATATTAAAAATAGAATTTTGTTTTTCATCATAAATATCTCCTCTCTCAATTAACACTTGGAATAAACCTCAGCCCAGCAAGCTGGGAAAGGGCTTAACGTAAAGTAGACGCTTTTTTAAGTGGCCTATTAAATTCTAATTTCCAGCGCATAACACCGACAAAGAGGCACTATGGCTTTAACTATAAGACTTCAAGTTTTTGATGGGGGGGGTAATTACGAAAGACAACCTCCCCTTTCTGGCTACCCCGGTTAAGAAAGGGATTAAAAACCGCTTGATCGATAACAGCATAGTTCAGAATGACTAATAAGCAATGGCTCTACGAATAATAATCTTATCGACCACACCAACTTGTCATCCTGGGGAGCAATCGATGGGCCCAGGTCAAATTGATTATGAAAAGACTGGGTAAGTTCTAACATTACAGTATTTAGACAGTCGTGTTCAGGCATTTTTTTATGCCCGACATTTCAATGGTTGGATAAGGAAATGATAATCGGTTTACCCACTGTCGTCTTTTCATTAAACGCCCGAATGCCGGGTAACAAAAAAGCTGTTGTCCGTTTGTAACTACTCAGGCTATTAAATCGCGGGATGCAGCGATTTTTTTGATAAAAAAGCAAAAAACGGCATTTTTTTAGTCAATTTAACCAAATTTGATCTTATAAACGCGCTGTAGCCCAGATAAATAAAGCCTGAGTAGTTACGTCCGTTTTATCCTTCGCACGGTCACATCTGCGGAAAATGAATGCGGTATAATGCCCAATTATTGCTGCCCTCAATTATTCTTTGTTTTCTTGGAAGGGCGAAATCTATACCTATTCGTTTTTAATGTTTCTTGAAAAAAAACCAAAACAATTATCAGCGTGACTCCCGATTGCTTTGCCATTTCTGGCTGATAAGGTTTACTTATCGCCTTTATCCTCAAGTTCGGATAAATCTTCCATAGTATTGATGTTAATAAATATCTCCGGCTCGTCGCTGAAATCTGCTGTCACCATTTTTTGTTGCTCCAGCCAGCGATCAACTTTACGTTCACCACTACCCAGATAATTTTGCAAGCTGGCTTTCAGCGCTGTTTTTATCGCTAAAAAAACCGGGTGCAAGCGTTCTCCATCAAAAGCAATAACGACATCAGCATCATGTTCAGCGCGTGTAGCTAACAGTTTTTGTAGATGCTCCCCTTTCATTAACGGCGAATCGCAGGGCATAACAACCAGTACATCCGCATCTGTATGGATCATTGCAGCTAATACGCCCGCCAAAGGCCCATCAAAACCGTCGGTTTGGTCGGCAACGACAGGTAATCCAAACGCTAGATACTGTTCCCTGTTACGATTAGCATTAATGAGTGTTTGATCGGTGACAGAGGCAAGAGCGGCTATGGCATAACTTACCATCGGGCGACCTTTATAATTAATTAAGCCTTTATCCTGATTATTCATGCGCCGGGCAAGTCCACCGGCAAGAATCACGCCTGTTACTTTTGTTTGATTATTCATAATGCCAGGATTTGCGTCACGGGGAATCGATCTGCCATTTTAGGTGATTGCTGTCATAATGAAAATTACTGAGGCTCTTTATTTATCCGCCGGGATTGGCAATAGGGCATTAGAACAGTTTTCAGTTAAAATGAACCAACGTTTAAAACACCATTCGGTTTTGCAGTCGTTCAATAGAGGAAGTCATGTCTAACTTGGCCATTAAACACGCCACTTATCAGGACATTATTAATTTACCCGAAAATATTGTCGGCGAGATTATTAATGGTCAACTGGAAACCCACCCGCGACCCGCGCCTAAGCATGCGCTTGCAGCTGGATCCATAGGTGATGAATTAATATCGCCTTTTCAAAAAGGTCGAGGTGGCCCTGGCGGGTGGTGGATATTGCCCGAACCTGAATGCCATTTGGGCTCTCATGTTTTAGTGCCTGATCTTGCGGGCTGGCGCAAACAAAGAATGCCCACTTTACCTGAAACCGCCTGGTTTGATATTGTTCCTGATTGGGTTTGTGAGATTTTATCACCCTCAACAGCACGCCTGGATCGAATTGTTAAAATGCCTATCTATGCGCAGCTGGGTGTTGTTCATTTATGGTTGGTAGACCCGATATTGCAAACCCTGGAAGCATACCAATTGCACGATTCACATTGGCTGTTAATCGGCAGCTATGACTATGACCAAGCTGTATCCATCGCTCCCTTTGCCGAGCATACCTTTTCACTTTCTGATTTATGGGAATAAATGTTACCAATGAACAATCAATATACATCATCTATTTTAAGTCTTTGCTTGTGTGCAGCCATTAGCGGTTGTACAGCCATACCTGAAAAAACAGTTGGACAAGCGCCTGCTGGAGCAACGCCTTTGGTCAATGATTACCCCACCAGAGATCGCGTTGAATATGTTTTAAACTGCGTTGCACAGCATGGTGGCCTTACCTATATCACCCAGTACGCTTGCGGTTGTAAAATTGATAAAATTGCCGAAAAACTAACGTTTACTGAATTTGAATCCGCAAAAACATTTACCTATTTAAGCAAGGGGCAGACAGGGGACGCCGGTGCTGTTTTTCGTGACCCTGCACAGTCCAAAGATTTAAGGACGCGGCTTAAAGAAGCAGAAGCGAGTGCAGAGAAAAGCTGTTTTGTAAAATAGGAATAGGTACGCCGTATTTAGACCGTTTTAGTTGTTCTGTATGCTTTCTTTTAAAGTAAATACATGAGAAACGTACCTAACTGAGGTTTCTTGATTTCATAGTTTTTTGTAAACGGGCTTTCCACACTTACGCATTCCCGTCAAGCGAAGCTTTGGTCAGGTTGTAATGAACTGCTGTTATCTTGTCCATTACAGCTTGCTTCGGGGTTGTTGTTTCGGCCTTTAATATCGCCGTATTCCCTGGGAGGCCGCGCTTCTTTTGCAGCCATCAAATCATCAATCTGCCACCGGTCGATAGTTTCCCATTTCATTAGCGCGTCTGCCATGAGATGCAGAATAGCCATATTCTCCTGTAAAATTTGCTCTGCACGATAATAGTTTCGATCAATTACCGAACGGATCTCTTCATCAATCATTTGTGCAACATTACTGGAGACAGCGCTGCCTTGTGCGCCTGGTTGACCAAAGACAGACTGACCGGCTTCTTCTCCATAGGTAAGTGGCCCCAGTTTGTCCGACAAGCCCCAACGGGTCACCATTTTTCTGGCCAGTTCGGTCGCCCTTTCAATATCATTGGAGGCTCCGGTAGTCACCCGGTCATCGCCAAAAATCAGCAGTTCTGCAAGCCGACCGCCAAACAGGCTGGCTATCTGGCCTTCCAGTTTGCGCTTGCTGGCGCTGTATTGATCATTCTCCGGCAGGAACATGGTAATACCCAGCGCCCTGCCTCTGGGCATAATGCTCACTTTGTAGACGGGATCATGATCCGGCATCAGCCAGCCAACGATACAGTGTCCCGCTTCATGATAGGCGGTCAGGCGCTTGTCATCTTCGCTCATCACCATCGTGTGCTTTTCTACGCCCATCAATATTTTGTCCTTGGCTTTTTCAAGATGCGTCATAGAAACTTCAAGCAGGTCGGAACGGGCTGCCAGCAAAGCAGCTTCATTCACTATATTGGCCAGTTCTGCACCTGAAAAGCCGGGTGTGCCGCGGGCAATATAACTGATTTCAACATCATCCGCCGTAGGCACTTTTTGCAAATGCACTTTTAATATTTGTTCCCGGCCACGGACATCAGGCAAACCAACATTAACTTGCCGGTCAAAACGGCCGGGTCTTAACAGGGCATCGTCGAGCACATCCGCGCGGTTAGTCGCGGCAATCACAATAATGCCTTCATTACCTTCAAACCCGTCCATTTCAACCAGCAACTGATTCAGAGTTTGCTCCCGCTCGTCATTGCCACCGCCGCCCATTCCTGAACTGCTTCGTTTTCTGCCAACGGCATCTATCTCATCGATAAAAATAATGCAGGGAGACTGTTCTTTGGCCTGGGCAAATAAATCCCTTACTCTTGAAGCCCCAACACCAACATACATCTCAACAAAATCAGATCCGGAAATAGAGAAGAATTTAACTTTTGCCTCGCCGGCAACCGCACGGGCAATAAGGGTTTTACCGGTTCCTGGAGGTCCGACCATCAATACGCCGCGCGGAATTTTGCCGCCCAGTTTTTGAAACTTTTGCGGTGCTTTTAGAAAATCAACCAGCTCTACAACATCTTCTTTGGCTTCTTCACAACCCGCAACATCGGCAAACGTTATTTTCACCTGATCTTCATTAAACATTTTTGCGTTGTTTTTTTGAAAGGCAAAATTGCCTGCTCCGTTACCATTTTTTTGCATTTTGTGCATAAAAAATGAACAGATAACAATCAAAATAAGCATCGGAAACCAGGAAATGAAAATTTCTTTTAGTAAAGATTGCTCTTCAGGGGCAGTGGTTCTGATTTGAGCCCCGGTTGCCAGTAAATCATCAATTAAATTGGGATCGCCTGGATTATAGGTTTCAAAACTCTCACCGTTAGAAGTCCGAAACTTTATGACTTTACCGGTAATTTCTACGCGTTCAATCCGGCCAGCCTTAACCTGTTTGATGAACGAAGAATAAGCTAAATCCGCCTTATATTCAGGGCCTGAATTTAACCGGTCATATAATAAAATCCCGCCAGCCAGCAAAACTCCGAACAGTACGGTCATCAATAGATATTTTTTCATGATCTTTCTCCAAGCCGGAACTGCTACGTTCAGCTAATGCAAGCCTCAAACAGACAAGAGACTTACTGAAGCTACGGAGCAGGTTAAACATACTTATAAGAAATCTGCACAGGTCAGTTCCGACTTGGCATTTGTGATTCAGAATGCGTATATTC
This sequence comes from Methylococcaceae bacterium, assembly GCA_043731245.1. Taxonomy (GTDB): domain Bacteria; phylum Pseudomonadota; class Gammaproteobacteria; order Methylococcales; family Methylomonadaceae; genus Methylobacter_C. The sequence continues at coordinate 5,138 of JAYTJI010000082.1, forward strand.
CTTCATCGGCAAAATAATACTAGCATTTTAAATGCCAATGCCTGACTAAGTCATTGATAATAAGTCACCTAAGAGATATTGATGGAGTTGTATTGAGATTTTGACCTTCTGCCGGTTAATTTGCACCATTTTGGAGCCTACAGTGAACTAATCTTGAACTTAGGAATGAAAATTAAATAACATGGACAATTAAGTGCGTTGAGGTATTTGCTCGGTAATTCCGGCTCTATGTGAAATAGAGTGGGTGTAAACCTTCATAGAAGCATTGTGAGAGTAAATCGCTCCATCCTTCGACAGGCTCAGATACCGTCTTATCGCGTTTGCCCTGCAATCATGTACAGCATTCTGTACATGATTATTGTGAGCGTGCTGGAATTACCTCCGTTGCAAATAAATAAATCAAATAAATAAACAACTGTAGCTTAAAAATGGGCAGAGTAATTTTATGAATATATTAACTTTTACTGAAGCACGAGCCAGCTTGAAAACAGTAATGGACGATGTTTGTAAGGATCATGCGCCAACCATAATTTCCCGTGTGAATGGTGAACATGTTGTGATGCTGTCTCTTGCGGACTTTAATAGCATGAAAGAAACCATATATTTACTAGGTTCTGCGAATAATGCTAGCCGTTTAATGGAATCCATTGCTCAACTAAAAGCGGGTAAGGCTCAGCCACGAGACCTAATCCACAATGACGAACAAGAAGAGCAAAAACAAACAACAGGCCAAAGCTGCTAATGTTTCATGGACTCCCCATGCTTGGGATGATTATCTTTCATGGCAGAAAGAAGACCAAAAAATCGTAAATGAAATCAATAACCTAATAACCGAATGTCAACGAAACCCTTTCAAAGGGACAGGTAGGCCCGAAGCCCTTAGCGGCGGCCTCACAGGTTATTGGTCAAGGCGAATTACTTATACACATCGTCTTGTTTATTTACCAGAAGATGGAGCAATTTACATCGTTGCTTGCCGTTATCATTACTAACATTCTCATCCATACATTCCAAGCCAGGTGAAATAGGTATTATTCCGGGAAGCATGGGCGCAAAATCCTTTATCGTGCGCGGTTTAGGGAATGAAGAAAGTTTTTGTAGTTGTAGTCATGGCGCAGGTCGTGAGATGTCGCGTACCGAAGCGAAAAAACGGGTGTCGTTAGCGGAACATATCAGCGCCACCGCAGAGGTGGAATGCCGAAAAGATGAATCGGTGATTGATGAAACGTCGTCTGCTTATAAATCGATTGAAGCGGTCATAGCGGCACAGGCGGATTTAGTGGAGATTATGCATACTTTGAAGCAGGTGTTGTGTGTTAAAGGATAAATAAAAACCTGCGAGGTCTTTGAGACCTCGTAGGTTTGATTGACTTATACACGCCTAAAAACTTAATAATGATCTCGACACTGTGCTATCAGTACAGCGTCATCTTCATAGGCATAAACCAAACGGTGTTGTGCATCAATACGCCTTGACCAAAAGCCCGATAGCTGATGTTTCAACGGTTCTGGTTTTCCCTTGCCTGTGAACGGCTCACGCTCTATTTCTTTTATCAACATATTGATACGTTTCAACATGGCGCGGTCTGTTGCTTGCCAGTAAAGATAATCATCCCAGCCTTTACTGGAAAACTTAATCATCATAGAGTAATTCTCTAGCCACGCCTTTTCCAGCGCGTAATTCTGCCACTGATTCAAGTAATCGCTGTGCGCCTGTTGAGTTTCTTAACAGATAGGCGGTTTCTTCAAGGCTTTGATAATCCTCAAGTGACATAATCACGATGGGTTTAGCATTTTGGTGAGTAACGATAACCGGGGCATGGTCATCATTAACACTGCGCATGATGTTCGCAAGGTGTTGTCGTACATAGCTAAAAGTGAGTGTATTCATGATTTTCTCTTTAATTTAAAACAAAAAACTACATCGATCCAACGCTTCAGTATTGGAACGATGTAGTTTTGCTACTTGGCTATTTGCTGGCTGATTTTTGCAATTATTTCGCTCTGAACGATAGGGTGAAATTCCTCATATACCGTATTTGACCTAACATTGAGTTTTTCTGTGGGTCTAGGAATTACAAAATGCTCTGTATTTAACCAAACAACATTACGTCCTGTCTCTACTAAACCATTTGTATCTTGACGGTCACGAGTAATATTATCTTTGATGATGCCAATCCCTTTTACCGTAATATTAGGACTACCACCAAAAGCTGCTTTTAGATAAACAATATCACCAACTTTTAGCAATTTAAAATACTCTTGGAGTTCTGGAGCATCTGTTGAATCCCAACCAACGCCCACCAAATTACTAATTATAAAATCTTGACGTACATCGTAGCCATAATAAGCACCAATACCATAAATAGCCATGTTCCACCTTTATCTTTGTCGCTGTTGATACTCCAGCATTATGTTACATAATACTGAAATCTAAAATTATGAAAATAGCTCAGATTTTTCCTCTATTTTTAAGGTCATTTAAAACATCTCTTAAACTATTAAGTCGTTCTTGAAGTAAGTCTTTGTTCTGACTTAAAAATTGATTGTAACTCGCCATTTCGCCATAACTGCGCTGTTCTTGAGTGATAGGTATATCACTAGTTTGATTTATTAAAGTTCCGCTAGGTATATCTACAGTACCATTGGCAACATCAAATATGACTTTAGCCAAAAATAAAGTCATATCAATAGGGCGATGCAAAGGCAATTCTTCAGATTGCCGCGACCATTTACCTCCCGTATGACGCATTGTTTTTATAGATACCGAGTCGCCATCATATTGAGCAATACCTAAAGAAATATATCTTATGTCGGTATCACCTGCATAAATACCATCAAAACTCTGATATGGCAGAGCATAAACAGGTTTATGGTCAAGATGTTGTGGTAATTGTTCCTTTGGGTCATAAGCTGTGGTTTTTGGGTTCGTTGAATAAGGCATAACAAATCTCCTAAAGACTGTGAAAGAATGAGGTACTAATTTTAGTAAATTTACTAAAATTAGTAAATTTTTTTGTGATAAAAATTTCATCGTTCCGATGCTTTAGTGGGTTATATCGGGTTACGGCAAGCCTAACTTGACCTACACACTCCAATATCAATAAACACACAACTCGTAAGATGGGTGAGCGTAGGATGGGTAGAGCGATAGCGAAACCCATCACAAAACCGCGTAAATGATGGGTTTCACTACGTTCTACCTATCCTACGACATCGTGTTTTGTATGAAAAAAACCATCTTTTATGACTAACTTTGTGTATCATATTTTAATTTCATACACATCAAGGAAAAATCATGCGCACGAATATTGTTATTAATGACTCGTTAATGAATGAAGCGATTTTGCTAACGGGCATCAAGACTAAAAAAGAAGTGGTGGAGTTAGGGCTTAAAACCTTAATTCGCTTAAAAAATCAGGAAAACATCAGGGCTTATAAAGGCAAGTTAGCTTGGGATGGCGATTTGGACGCGATGAGAGAAGACGTGTGATTTTAGTCGATACCAGCGTTTGGATAGCTTATTTTAATGGGATTGATAGCCAGCAAACGGCAAAGCTGGATGGGTTTTTATCCAGCACGGTGATTGTGGCAGGTGATTTGATTGTTGCGGAGTTGTTGCAGGGATTTAGGCATGACAAGGATGTTGAGATTGCCCAATCGCTGTTAGCGCATCTTGAACAAGCGCAGTTATGTAATACTGGCATTGCGATTAAGTCAGCGCAGAATTACCGCTCATTACGAAAACAAGGGATAACAGTTAGAAAAACGATTGATTGCCTTATCGCAACCTATTGTATTGAAAATGAACTGCCGTTGCTGTTTTCAGACCGGGATTTTCAGCCGTTTGTGGACGTTTTAAATCTTAAAGATGCGTTGAATTTATGAAATTTTTAGCGTCGAAACGATGCAAGAATTTCAGGTTTTAAAAATCTGAAAGGTCTAAAAGAGAAAGCCCTCTGATTCAAGCTGGTATCGGCACACAAAACTTGTTTTGTACGCCAGAGACAATGATTCCTAATTTATTTTGGTACATAGTGCGTACCAAGCAGATTCAAATCAAACATCGTGCGTATATAAACTGTTTTACAGACGCCCAAAATATCACAAGTTATAGGAAAAAATCCTTAACGATAAGGTGCAAATCTTAAAAAAATGCTATTTTAATCACAAGTGTGTCATATGACGCATTTATACTGAGTGATATGCCACAGTTTTAGCCATAAATCGCCTTACCTAAACCGTTACCCCTTTATTCCAGCTGATTTTATCCCAGCAAAACTAATTATAATAGGCAATTATAATGCCAAATACTGCGACATTTTGTCACGCGGCAAAATGCCACATTTTCAAGACTTATTTATGCCGCTAGACTTGCTCCCACCTGAGGTTATCTAGTGAAAACCTGGGTTCTCTACCTTTCCTCTCGAAATGCGGGTTGCTCAATTGGCCCGCATCTTTTTTTGCACCGAGGTTATTATGAAACGCAGACACACCTTAACGGATTTTAGTCCAATAAATCATCCCGAACTCAGCAGGAAAACCGCTATCCATGAAGCTGGACATGCGGCAGCGATTTATCTTGGTAACAGGCAAAAACAATTGCCACCGGTTTTTTTTCAGATTTTTATCAAAGAATTGAATGGTGACTTTCAAACGACCGGATGTTTATGCAAATCTTACGATAGTTGTAACAACTGCATTACCAAAATAGACGGTGGTCGTTTGATTCATACCTTGCCATCCTCAGTTGAGGAAGCCACCTGTGATTTTTCTTTTACGCAGAAACAAGCTTACTACCGCGCGTTTGAAGCAGATATTATCAATTTGCTAGTAGGCCCTCTAGCAGAGGCCAATTATGTAGCTCTGCGTGATGATGAGCCAATTAATCCGCGCCTGGTAAATTTGAATGCCCTGCATTATTACGGCGGAGCCTCTGATTTAGAGACTATCAACGAATATCTTGACTGTTTTTTTACCGCTGGAGCGCAGCGCGAAAAGAAGCTGTTCGAGTTATTTTTAGCGGCATTCAGTTTTATTAACGACGACTCGAATTGGCATGCCATTATGGCTTTAGCGGATTATATTTTAGCGGACTCTAAAAACATCATCGGGTGTGAAGAGATCATTGCTGTACTTGATGCCAGTTGCTTGGTAGGCAGAAAAAGCGCTTGGTGCTAGTTCATTAGCCAGCTAGCCGTTCACCGAACAATGCCGTACCAATTCGGACAATAGTCGCGCCTTCCGCAATTGCGGCGCTTAAGTCGCCACTCATCCCAAATGAGAAGGTATCCAACCCGATATTTTCAAGTTGTGCAGCCGCCTGATAAAGCGACTTGTAAGGCAGGCGTTGCAGTTCAAAATCCACTTCAGGCTTGGGAATCGCCATTACACCACGCAGCTTGATATTGGGCAGTATTGCCACTTGATTGCATAGTTCCGGCAGTTCATTCAGGCTAATGCCTGACTTACTCGGCTCACCACTAATGTTGACTTGCAGACAAATATTTAACGGTGGTAATGCACTGGAGCGTTGTTCGCTAATGCGTTTGGCTATTTTCAAACTATCCACACTGTGTACCCAGTCAAAATGCGCAGCAATTGCTTTGGTTTTATTGGATTGAATAGGCCCAATAAAATGCCAGGTAATTTCAAAAGCCCCCAATTCCAGCTGCTTTTTCAATGCTTCCTGATAATAACTTTCGCCAAAATGGCGTTGACCCGCCTGATAAGCGGCGGCAATATCTTTAGCGGATTTGGTTTTACTCACCGCTAACAATAAAACGGATTCCGGCCTACGGTGGTAGGCAATTTCTAGTTGTTTGATTTGTGCAAGTATGTGTTTAAGTCTGATTTTTATCATGGTTATCAGGAAAAATAAGGCATTATTTGCTTTTATTAAGCAGTGCAGCTTCAAAAAAGCAAAGAGTTAAGCTATGGTATTAGGCAGTAGTTGTCTTTTATCATCCACTTTACCAGAGAACCTTATGGATATTGCCGAATTACTGGCCTTTTCAGTTAAAAATAATGCATCGGATTTACATTTATCGGCAGGTCTGCCACCTATGATCCGGGTTGACGGTGATATACGCCGCATTAATATTCCCGAACTTGATCACAAAGCGGTGCATGCCTTGATTTATGACATCATGAATGACAAGCAGCGCCGTGATTATGAAGAATTTTTAGAAACCGATTTTTCGTTTGAATTACCGGGAATTGCGCGATTTCGTGTGAATGCTTTTAATCAGGAGCGTGGAGCGGCAGGTGTTTTTAGAACGATTCCATCAAAGGTATTGTCTCTGGAAGACTTGAAAGCGCCTAAGTTTTTTGAAGAAATAACCAGAAAACCGCGCGGTCTGGTATTGGTGACCGG
>JAYTJI010000083.1:0-2280 GCA_043731245.1 Methylococcaceae bacterium
CTTGCGCCTGACAGTCGCGGATATCGACGCCGACCGGATGCGGGTACACATCCGCGATGCCAAGGGCAATAAAGATCGCTTGGTGCCGTTGCCGATGGCGACATTAACCTGTTTACGCCGCTTCTGGCAGGTACATCGCAATCCGGTGCTACTGTTCCCCAACCGCCACGGCGGCCTGAAGTCGGCGCATTTGTCCACCACGCCGCTGGATCGTGGCGGCGTGCAAGAGACGCTCCGGTGTGGGAACTCATCTGGCAACGCTCCAACGTTGCGTGGGGACGATGTGCTGGCCAGTGCAGGGAAAATAACTTGAACGTATTGTGCCGCAACGAAGAACACCTTACGGATTGCATGTATGATTCCTGTTATTTTGACATTATCCGTATAATACCTATAATGGCCATTATGTTGATAATATAATTATTTGGAGACTTCCTATGCAAATTATTACTGCCCGTGATGCACAGACTAAATTCGGTCAATTTTCAAGAGAGGCACAACGCGACACGGTGGTTGTCACTAGTCATGGGCAACCTGTTTTTTTAACCATTCCCGTTAAAATTACATCCAGCCTTGCACGCTTGATTCGTGAAGTATCACCAAAAGAGGGTATTGAGGCTAGCAATGAGCTACGCAATTTTTTTGGGCGATTAAATGCCCAGCGGCCAGAGAATCCAATATTAAGCGAAATGGAAATTAGCAATCTGATTAAGTCTAATGACGATTAAACCGTGCATTGTCTTTGATACCAATGCGCTCATTAGTGCGCTGATGTATCCTGCGTCAGTGAGTGCAATGGCACTAACCGAGGCGGTTAATCACTTTCAATTGGTGGCTTCTGATGCTACGTGGTCAGAATTAGAAACTGTTTCAGCGCGTAAAAAATTTGCAAAGTATTGGACAGAGCATGACCGATTGATATTTCTAGCTAATTTAGCCAGTATGACGGATTTGCATGTCACGCAAAGCGTCATAGAAGCCTGTGTAGATAAAACAGATAATAAATTTCTTGAGCTTGCCGTAGATACCAACACTGTCGTTATTGTGAGTGGTGATGCCCACTTGCGCACGATGCACCCATTTCGTCATATCTCAATTATTTCACCTGGCGAATTTTTAAGTTTTGTTAGGTCACCAAGCGCCTGAATTTGATCGCGCTTGGCAATTAAAATACTCTTGTATTCCACGTTTACTGCGAAGGGGAATGAAGCCGTAGTTCTGGATTAGTTTGCACAGCGCAAAATAGTGCAAATGTATGCAGTGTAAAAAATACAATACAGCCTTACACCCCTACGATTGCGCCTTACCACGTTAAAGCAGAACCACCTTACAAGTTATCCACCTTTCGGTATTACCTATATCCGACGGAACTGCTATCGCATTCCCTCTACGGATTTACTTGCAGGGTTACATTAAGGCTTTCTCGCACGCATCGCAAGCGCCTTGCACAGCTTCGGCATAGACACCTCTGGTGGGTACGCTAATACGGTAAGGGGCTGTTGGTGTCAGTGGTTTATAATGCTCAAATAAATCTGCGGGCTTTGCTTCTTGATTGGTTGAATCAGGATCAACAGGCTTTAAGGCAATCAGTGATCGATCAATTCTATAGCCTGGTGCAACAGGCATAACAAGGCTATTACCAACAATCGTAATCAATTCGTTTTTAATCACTGAAGCCAAGCTTCTAAAAAATCCAGGTTGCCCAAATATGTCATTGGTTTGGATATTAAAGCCATCTAACAACATAAAGCGTCTATCGGTATCTAAGTTTAGCCAAAGCGTTCTGTTGTAATACTCTAAATTGCTGTTGAGGTGTTCGATCAATTTTCTAACTATGTGTCTGTCTTCTTTGCGAGGGTCTCGTTTTTCATCTGAGTTTTCAGGGATGTCTAATAATGTATCTTTATCATCTAAAAGATCATCTCCTACATAACCATTAAATAAAACCCCATTATAGTGACGAGTAGCATAGGATATATTTACATCCTCTATAATAAAAGTAATATATTTACCAGTATTCTTAACGTCATTATTATTTGAGAATATTTTAATGGAATTTGGAAATTGGTTTCTAGCTATATTGGTAGTGCCTCTCATATTAAGGCGTACCATTCTATTTCCGCCTGTATATTTTATAGTACTTGCAAAATCGGTTGAAATATTATCTATATTAATTGTATTAACTGAAGTTTCCCAGTTTTTAAACAAAGCCAATCACGCTGGCTACACCGGATAGAGATTTAATGCAGGGTTTGTGTAATTTATAGCAAACCCCAATTT
>JAYTJI010000084.1:0-12994 GCA_043731245.1 Methylococcaceae bacterium
AGTGTGTTTTTATCGGGAAAATGATGGTAAATGGCTGCAACACTCATATCAACTGCCTGGGCCAACTGCCTCATGGATAAACCCGAATAGCCTTTTTGCGCGAACAATACGATCGCTGTACTTAATATGTTTTCTTTTGAGCTCAAGTGCGTACCTAACAAACGTTCAGTAGAATATATATTATTCGAGAAACCTGCCTCCAGCAATTACTTTTAAATCATCATTGCCGCTATGTAATGCAAACAGCGATGTTAGTCGCCAAATTCATAAAGTTGTAACCATTCAGGTCCTGTCAGCGTCCTTTGTCATTCCGGGCGTAGCGAGGAATCTTAAGCCTTTATTCATACGCCAATGCTTAAAGATTTCTCCCGTTGGTCGAAATGACAGCACAATATCGAAATGACAGTACAATGTAGAAATGACATTGTAATCAAGCGGCTTGCGAAAAAAACGCTGAATAGTTACCAAAAGTTTCTGAATACATTTTGATAGATTACAATACAAACATTATCCTCGCCGGACAGATAACATGCTGATATGTCATTTTTATCAGACTATCTTTGGGTTAAGTTGAACTACATATAACTAAAGCAAATGAAAAAATTAAAATGCGCTGTGATCGGTACGGGTTATTTAGGCAAATTCCATGCTGAAAAATACGCCTCATTGCCTGATTGTGAACTGGTTGCCGTGGTCGATATTAACGAGGCGGCAGCCCAAGCCGTGGCTGAAAAGCATGGCGCGAAAGCGCTAACAGATTATCAATCGTTATTAGGTGAGGTCGATGCAGTCAGTATTGTGGTTCCTACTACCTTGCATCACGTTGTTTCTAAATATTTTCTGAACGCGGGTGCTCATGTTCTGGTTGAAAAACCGATTACGGTGACGGTTGCAGAGGCGGATGAGTTAATAGCCATTGCTAAGGCGAAGAATTTGATTTTACAGGTAGGACACCTGGAACGATTTAATCCGGCGGTGTTAGGTTTGGACAAAGACGAAAAACCGCTGTTTATTGAATCGCATCGTTTATCGCCTTTTAATCCCCGTGCTAATGATGTCAGCGTTGTGCTCGACTTAATGATTCATGATATTGATATTATTCTAGCGTTGGTGGATTCAGAAGTAGAACGTATTGATGCCAGTGGCACAGCGGTGCTGACTCAAGGTACGGATATTGCCAATGCGAGGCTGTTATTTAAAAACGGCTGTGTGGCCAATGTGACGGCCAGCCGGATCAGCATGAAGATGGAACGCAAAATGCGCTTGTTTAGGCCGAGTTCATACATTTCTGTCGATTTTCAAAATAAGGTTTTAACCAAATATCGCACCGGCAAAAAAGAAATGTTTCCGGGTATTCCTGAAATAGAAACGGAAGAATCGGTTTTTGAAAGTGGCGATGCGCTGCTTGAAGAAATCAAACATTTCGTAAACTGCATCCAAACCGGCGTAAATCCATTGGTTTCCGGTGAGGCGGGCAGGCGGGCTTTGGCGACGGCGATACAAATCACGCAGCTATTGGGCGATAAATAAAAAATTACGCAATTCATAAATAAAAGGCAACAACATGATACCCATGGTAAATCTGAAGGCTCAATACGCCGAAATCAAAGATGAAATCGAGCGCGGACTGGCTGAAACAATCGAAAATTGTGCCTTTATATTAGGCCCTAATGTGCAGGCATTTGAGAAGGAAACGGCTGAATATCTGGGCGTTAAACATGCGATAGGCGTAGCCTCGGGCACCGACGCGCTGCACTTGGCATTGATTGCTGAAGGTATAGGCGCGGGTGATGAGGTGATCACCACCGCTTTCACTTTTATCGCAACAGCGGAAGCCATTAAATATGTGGGCGCAATTCCCGTTTTTGTTGATATTGATCCCAGAACCTTCAATATTTCACCGGAAGCCATAGAAAAATCCATTACGCCAAAAACCAAAGCCATTATGCCCGTGCATTTGTTTGGTCAACCGGCGGACATGGCTGAAATCGTGCAAATCTGCGAGCAATACCAGCTAAAGCTGATTGAAGATTGCTGTCAGTCGTTTGGCGCGAGTATCAATGGCAAACAAACCGGTGCGATAGGCGATGCAGCGGGATACAGCTTTTTTCCCAGTAAAAACCTGGGCGCGTTCGGTGATGGCGGTTTGGTGGTTACCAACTCAGATGAAACAGCAGCAAAAATCAAACAGCTGCGTAACCATGGCTCGGATGTGCGCTATTACCACGATGTCATTGGCTATAACAGCCGTCTCGATGAAATGCAGGCAGTTATCTTAAGAGCCAAATTAAAACGCATCGACCAATACAATCAGGCACGTCGGCATGTCGCGCACCTTTATTCAGAGCTGATGGCGGATTTGCCGCTGATCACCCCGTATGAAGACGGTTTGGGCGAGCATGTTTATCATCAATATACCTTATTATGTGATCGCCGCGATGCCATTTTAAAGGCCTTACAGGATAAGCAAATTGGCTGTGCCATTTATTACCCCGTACCTTTGCATCAACAAAATGTTTTTAAAGAAGAATTTGCAGGTTTAAGTTTGCCGGTCACTGAATCTGTTGCCGCCAACTGTTTTTCATTGCCGATTTGTCCGTTTCTTGAAGATGATACGATTAGGGAGATTGTGGGTGTTATTCAGGGTGTTTTGACTGCCTAGACTGTAATTCGGAATCAACATAAACTGTTCATCCTGAATTACTCAGGAGAAACTTGTCAAAGGACTTAATCAGAGATTCCAGCATGCCACAACACACCCCAGCTACCATTTTATTCAGCGCCGGAGAATCGTCCGGCGATCAACATGCTGCCAATATGTTTCTTGAGCTGAAAAAACAGCAACCGGACATTAAAGGGTTCGGTATGGGTGGTGTAAAAATGGCGCAGGCTGGAATAGATGTTCGTTATGATTCATCCGGCATAGGCGTTATCGGTGTAGTTGAAGTCATCAAGCACTATGGTGAAATTCGTAGGGCATTAACGCTGATGCAGCACATGGTCTCAACCGAAAAGCCCGATTTACTGGTGTGTGTCGATTACAAAGAATTTAACCTTAAACTGGCTCGTTACGCCAAACAATGCGGTGTCAAAGTGTTGTTTTATGTGAGTCCCCAAGTATGGGCATGGCGGCCGGGACGGGTAAAAACGTATGGCATGGCAATCGATATGATGGCGGTGATATTCCCATTTGAAACAGCCTATTATGATGCCGAGCATGTGCCGGTACGCTACGTGGGGCATCCTTCTGTTGATAAAGCCCATCCTTTGCATAGCAAAGCCGAAGATATGGCGCTCTTTGGCTTGGACGAAAAAAAGCCGGTGGTCGGATTACTGCCAGGTAGTCGCACTAACGAAATCAAACGGATGTTACCGGTCATGTTAGCGGCAGCTGAAAAGCTGCAAGCTGATTTGCCCGATATTCAGTTTTTATTGCCGCAAGCGGATTCAATCAGTGATGAACTTCTTGAAAGCTATATGCGCCAGTCACCCGTTAAAATAACGGTAATTAAAAACCAGCCCTACGATGCTATTCAATGCTGCGATGTGGTAATGACAACATCAGGTACGGCAACCCTGGAAATCGCTTTGTTGACAGTGCCCATGGTAATTTCTTACAAACTTTCTCCTTTAACATACTGGTTGGGTAGATGGCTGGTGAATACGCCATTTATAGGTTTACCGAATATTGTTTTGGGGAAGGGCATAATCAAAGAATTTATTCAAGATGAGGCGAGTGCTGACAATTTGGCGGCGGAAGTTAAGAGAATTTTGACGGATAAGACTTATGCTGACCAAATGCGTGCGAACTTGATTAAGGTTAAGGTGCAATTAGGGCAGGGCGGAGGTTCAAAAAATATGGCGGAATTGGCTTTGGATATGTTGTGAAGGCGCAAGGTTTATGGATTTAGCGGTCAGCTTGGATTGAAGAGGGAAACACATTATGGGGGCAATGGCTTTAAAATGGTGACTATTGACTACTGAAGTTTCCCAGTTTTTAAACAAAGCCAATCACGCTGGCTGCACCGGATAGAGATTTAATGCAGGGTTTGCGTAATTTATAGCAAACCCCACTTGTGTGGTTTACCTATATACGTCGCGAGCATAAAAACTGGGAAACTTCAGTTGACTATACTTAAGTTTTTATTTGTCATTGTATGGAGTAGTGAGTATGAATTCTTTTGATCTTAATATAATCACCTATATTAACCAGTTCTCTCAAAATTCCTTGGCATTTGACAGGGCGATTTCATTTTTAGCCAGCAGTAATTCATTAAAAGGGGGGGTATTAGTAACTATAATATGGTGGGCATGGTTTAAGAATGATAAATGTCAAACGCATAATCGGGAGCATGTAACTTTAACCCTGCTTTGCTGCTTTTTTGCGCTATTTCTTGGCAGGGTTTTGGCATTAACTTTGCCATATCGCCTTAGGCCGTTTCACGAAGAAAGTTTAGCGTTTCTAATCCCATATGGAGTTGAAGAAACCAAGCTCGAAGGTTGGAGTTCATTCCCAAGTGACCATGCTTTATTATTTTTTGCCCTCTCTACCGGCCTATTATTTATATCCAGGAAAATAGGTGTTTTTGCACTTACATATACAGCATTGTTTATCGGTCTTCCAAGAATATATTTAGGGTTGCATTACCCTACAGACATTATCGCGGGCGCAGTTATCGGAATGGCTATCTCTGCACTGGGAAACATATATCTTGCCCATGCCAAAAGCATTAAGTCAATCACGAACTGGGCAATTTTAAAGCCTCACTTTTTTTACCCCATGTTCTTTATTTTAACTTATCAAATTGTCGATATGTTTGGAGATGCTAGATCCATTGGTAGCGGGGTGTACAAGTTATTTCAAAGCGGTTTTGATCTAAAATTGCTATAGAACAAATTAGCTTCGATGTGCCATGCTTATTCGGTTACTGAGCAATTGGCACTGGGTACAGGGTGCTTAAAATTGTCTCATGGATTCATGCGCAAGCGCATGATAAAGCTGCAAAAGCAAACTTATGGATTCCGGATGGTTTAGTGCGGCCGATCTGATCGGTTAATTGTTCAACAATCGGATAGGCATGGTTAAATGAATGATCCCGTTTGCTATGGTGGTACAACGTGACAGCCGCAAAATGGTGGGTAAAAATTGTCCCCTGACCTCCACCTAATTATCATCATCATTAGAAGTCTGTCCCCGCATCTCTTCCGAGAGCAACATTTGCGTGCCTTTGGTGACGATTTGTTCTCCAGGTTTGATTGCGTCAAGAATAAGATAACCGTTAGCGGTTGCTGAATAATGGTCTATAGTGCGACGGCTGAAGGTTTCTTCAGCGGTTTTAAGATATACCAGTGCCTGATCCATATACCAGAGTAGCGCTGATTTTGGAATAATAACACCCGTCATTTGCACGTTTTGTTCAGGAATCCAAGCGGTTACGTTCATGCCGGTTATGATGTTTTTGTCGCCGGTTTGGAAGTAATAACTTTCGCCTTGTACGGCAGTTTCCATTTGTGTGGCAACTGAAATTAGCTCCGCTTTATGGGCTTTGTCCCGGTTGCCCGATACCTCGACATAAATAGTCCCAATAGTGTCGGCTAAGTGTTTATTGGTGGGTAAAGTAATTTGTAGCAGCTTTTGCCGACCTGATAAAAAAGTGCCTAACTTTCCTGAGTCATTGGACATTGCCTTATCGGTAAGTTCTTTTCCCCACAAAAGCAGTGCTTCATTAATAATCGCCTGGCCTTGAAAATCAGTGGCATTTACTTGGGATTTATAGGATTGCCATTGCGCTTGCTGTTCCTCCAGATTGCGCTTTGAGCTGATGCCATGGTGATATAAATTTTGTTGGCGATTAATGTTCTGCTCAGCTTGCTTAAATTTTGCCTGGGCGCTGCTATGTTCGGTTATTGCTAGCAAATAGCGATTATGCAAGGCCAATAAAGGTTGTATGTTGACGGCTTTGCCGTAAGCAGTAAATTCAGCATGATAGTTCACGGGCTTAAGTGTTATCGTTTCAATGCCGGATAATTTCTGGGTTTCAGTGGACAGCCTGATAATCGATTGCCCGGTATTATTTTGTACTTCAGGTGAGGGCTTTTCATCTTTAGCAACAGCCAGTGTCATCGAGTAGAGATTGAGTACAAAAAAGCAGGCAATTAACGGCGTATTCATCGGGGTAAAAGAAGGGTGTAATGAGTCGTTTATAATGCAACAGGCCACATAGATTTAACTGTATGTAGCGGTTGTAGCTAAAAATTATATGCGATAAGGCTAGATAGGGTGCGATTAAAAGTGCGGTTTAATCTCAGGCTAGTAATCGGGTAGGGTGCGCTGCGCGCACCTTTTCGGCGACAAAGGTGGCGTGTGGTGCGCATAACACAGCCTTGAATGAAAAAAACCGCATTTTTAATCACGCCCGGCTAGATAAGTGCCAAAAAAAAGCCCCGGTTGATTATCAACCGGGGCTTTCAATAATCAATCTAAAACTTAGATGGATTAATTGCTAGGCAATGCAAATACAGTAAATGCACCACCTTGTTTAGTGAAAGAACCCAAGGCTGCGTAAGCGCCGGTAGCGCCTAAACCTTCTTGTGATATTTTCAATGCTATTTTTTCCAATTCAGCTTTTTTCACTGGATCTTTTTCAGCTGCTGCTTTAGCTTGAGCTTCTTCCAGCTGTTTATTAAAGTCAGTAGCGATACCGATACCTGCCCAGCCGCCGATACCGGAAAGAACGCCAACGTATTGTTTGCCGTCGTATTTCCAGGTATTGACGTTGCCGATGATGCCTGAAGGTGTTTTGAATTTATATAATTCTTTACCTGTTTTAGCATCAACTGCTTTCAGATAGCCTTCCAGTGTGCCGTAAAATACCACACCACCGGCGGTCGCTAATGAACCAGACCAAACAGAGAAAGGCTCGCTGTTTGACCAGGCGATTTTACCTGTTTTAGCATCAAATGCGGTGAACTGACCCAGATTGGTTGTACCATCTGCTTTACCTGTCAGAACGTCTGCACCTGCCGGCATCATGTCCAGGGTAGCGCCAACATAAGGCTGACCTGCTGTGTAAGTCACTTCGAAGGGTTCGTAGTTCATGCACAGGTGATTACCTGAAATGTAGAACAAGCCGGTTTGTGGTGAGTAAGAAACCGGTTGCTGGTTTTTACTACCTAATGCAGCCGGGCAAATACCCTCTGATTTGACGTCTTCGCCGTTTTGTTCAGTACTGTATTTAGCGACAACTTGTGGACGGCCTGTGTTCATGTCAACATGTGACGCCCAGTTAACTGATTTGTCGAATTTCTCGGCAACTAACAGTTCGCCTGTTTCACGATCTAATGTATAACCAAAACCGTTGCGGTCGAAATGCACGATGGTTTTGTGCATTTTGCCTTTAACTTCCTGGTCGACCAGAACAGTTTCGTTGATACCGTCAAAATCCCACTCATCGTGCGGGGTCATTTGGTACACCCACTTTACTGCACCGGTATCAGCATCACGCGCCCATAAAGACATAGACCACTTGTTGTCACCTGGACGTTGTACAGGGTTCCATGTGGATGGGTTGCCTGATCCGTAATAGATCAAGTTTAATTTAGGGTCGTAGCTGGTCCAGCCCCAAGTTGTTCCGCCACCGATTTTCCATTGGTCGCCTTCCCAGGTTTTTGTACTGGATTCAGCGCCGACTGGAGTGACTTTGCCATTTTCCCAAGTGGTTGTTTTGCTTGGGTCAATCAGCGTTTCTTTATCAGGGCCTATGCTGTAGCCTTTCCATCTTAATTTGCCGGTATTAATGTCATAAGCAGCCAGAAAGCCGCGAACGCCAAATTCACCACCGGAAATACCGGTTAAAACGGTATCTTTAACAACTAACGGTGCGTTAGTGTTAGTCATGCCTAGTTTAGGATCACCGTTTTGTACACTCCAAACGCGCTTGCCGGTTTTAGCATCTAATGCGGTTAAAACGGTATTGGATTGTTGTAGGAAAATTTTGCCATCACCGTAAGCTAAACCACGGTTGACAGTATCGCAACACATTACAGGAATAGTCACGTCCGCATCTTGTGTCGGTGTGAATTCCCAGATAACGGATTGAGTTTTTTGGTTAATTGCGTAGACGGTGTTAGGGAATGGTGTGTGGATGTAAATGACATCATCAACTACCAATGGGCCGCCTTCGTGACCACGTAATACACCTGTAGAGAAAGACCACGCAGGTTGCAGGTTTTTTACGTTGCTAACGTTGATTTCATCCAGCTTGCTGTAACGAGTGCCAGCGTAGTCACCACCCCAAGTTGCCCAGTTAGCGGGATTTTGGGTTAGGGTTTCAACACCGCTGTTGGCAGTTGAAATTGCGGGCGTGGCTAATATTGCCGCTACGCTTGACGCAATTAACCAACTTTTTAAAGGCTTCTTCATATATTTTTCTCCTGGTACCTTGTTGTACGACAAAATACTGATTATGTTTTTTTAGACTAATATTAGTTTTTTGGGTGATTTTTTACCCCATATAAGCAGGAATTTTTCACTCCAAGTCACTAGATTTAATGATTTCGCCTAAAAAGTCAAATTTTAATAGACTCAGGGCTTAAGGCCTTGGGCAGAATCAGCAAATAATGGGTTTGTTTAACTCTCAGCTAGACGCCTGATTTGCTTCTATCAAAGGGCAATTTAAGGCTTTACAGTTCAAAGTCAAGTCGCTTTTGCACAGCCCTTTCTTAAATATTTTCAATCTGATACCCCTTGCTGTTCCAGCATAAAATTTCTCCGGCATCTTTGCGCCATGCGGCCAGCACAAAACGCTGTGCAGGCTGACCGTTTATATCAAAGTTATGAACATTAGGACGGTGAGTATGTCCATGAATCAACCGCAAACAATGGTGATCACGCATCACTTGACTCACAGTAGCTTGATTTACGTCCATAATGTACTGGGATTTTTTGCGTTTATGAAAGTAGCTGCGAATACGGTACCATCGAGCCGCCAATAGCCTTAGCAGTAGAGGTTTGGATAGCACAGACTGCTGCCATTCCAGCGCATGTGATTTGGCTCGAAATGCCTGATAAGGAAGGTCATCAGTACACAATAAATCACCATGGGTAAGCAATGTGGGTGTGCCGTACAAATCAATGACGGTATAATCATTAAGTAGAGTAACGCCGGTATCCCTGCAAAATTGTTTGCCTAATAGAAAATCCCGGTTACCTTGCTGCAAATAAACTCGCGTACCTGAATCAGTGAGTTGTTTGAGTTGTTTACGGATTTTATTGTTTGGCGGAGTCGGGTCATCATCGCCTATCCAGGCATCGAAAAGATCTCCCAGGATATAAACAGCCGCTGCTTTGTGTGCTCTGTTTTGGAGGAAAGCAAGAAATCGATGGGTGATTTCAGGTTTTTCCAGTGCAAGATGCAGATCAGAGATAAACAGAATTTCTTGGTTCAATGAGCCGCTCTGGTGATTACAGTTGAAATAGGTGAGGGGCAGGATTAGTTTTACCTGCCGCCTTTTTGCTAGGGTCTAATTTTTTACAACTTCAGCTTTTTCAATAACGATGTCCGTTTTGGGGACGTCCTGATGCCCGCCACGATTGCCGGTCGCTTGTTTAGCCATGGCATCGGCAATATCCATGCCTTCAATCACTTCGCCAAATACCGCGTAGCCCCAGCCGCTTGAGGTCTTGCCGGTGTGGTTTAAAAATGAATTGTCTTTGTAATTGATAAAAAATTGAGCAGTGGCGGAATTGGGGTCGTTTGTGCGTGCCATGGCTAATGTGCCGCGTTTGTTAGTCAGGCCATTGTCAGCTTCGTTTTTGATAGGGTCATGAACCGCTTTTTGATTGAAGCTGGTATCAAAGCCACCGCCTTGCGCCATAAAATCCGGGATGATCCGGTGAAAAATAGTGCCGTTATAAAAGCCTTCGTTGACATAAGTTAAAAAATTTGCCGATGAAACCGGTGCTTTTTCAGTATCTAACTGAATAATTATTTCACCGAGCGTGGTTGTTAATTTAACTTTTGTTTGTGTATCTGACATGTTGTTTCCCTTTGCAAAAGAAAGTGTTGAGGTTAAAAGTAATATCATGGAAAAAATGAGTATGCGCATTGATTTTTCCTTACGGGTAATGCAAAGGGTAGATTCTATGTGTTTTTAGCTTGAAAGAGAAGTGGCCGCTTGGTAAATTGTGCAGCTTTATAGCTAAGCGCCCTCCCAATCAGTCTCTCGGTTGTTATAGATAGGCGCATTGCCTAACGGTTTAATTTATTAAGATATGTTGAGAATATATAACACCTTGTCCCGAAAAAAAGAAATATTCAAGCCGCGAGTAGAGGGCAAGGTCGGCATGTATGTTTGCGGTATGACTGTTTATGATTATTGTCATATCGGCCACGCACGGGTGATGGTGGTGTTTGATACGGTCGCGCGTTATTTTCGGCATTTGGGATATGACTTGACATACGTGCGGAATATTACCGATATTGATGACAAAATTATTCAGCGGGCCAATGAAAATGGCGAAGCATACGGGGAATTGACCGAACGATTTATTAACGCCATGCACGAAGATGAACGTGCGCTGGCCGTTGATCCCCCTGATCATGAACCGAAAGCAACGGATTCTATCGACGCCATTAAAGCGATGATTAAAACCTTGGTGGGCAAAGACCTAGCCTATGTTGGCAGCAATGGCGATGTGTTTTATGCGGTCACAAAATTCAAGAATTACGGGCAATTATCCGGCAAGAATCTGGACGATTTGCAGGCTGGTGAGCGCGTTGATGTTGACTTGGCAAAACGCAATCCACTGGACTTTGTGTTGTGGAAAATGGCAAAAGCGGGCGAACCTGCGTGGGAATCACCATGGGGTTTAGGCCGCCCCGGTTGGCATATCGAATGTTCAGCCATGTCGACCTGTTGTCTGGGTAATCATTTCGATATTCATGGCGGCGGTATGGATTTACAGTTCCCCCATCATGAAAATGAAATCGCCCAGTCAGAAGGTGCGACCGGTGAGAAATTTGTTAATCTGTGGATGCACAATGGTTTTGTGCGGATTAATGAAGAAAAAATGTCCAAGTCTCTGGGTAATTTTTTTACTGTGCGGGAAGTGTTGAAACAATATAAACCGGAAATAATCCGGTTTTTTATTCTTTCCAGTCATTACCGCAGCCCCTTGAATTATTCGGATGAGCAGCTTAATGATGCCGGGGCTGCATTAACAAGGCTTTATACCGCCCTCCGTGGCTGTGACAGCTTGAATGCCACTATAGACGCAGATTATAAGGCTCGTTTTGAGCAGGCGATGGATGATGATTTTAATACGCCTGTTGCTGTGTCGGTGCTGTTTGATTTGGCTAGAGAGCTGAACAAGGTCAAAGGAGAAGGGCGGGGGAAAGCGTGTGCGTTGGCTGCTACGCTGAAATATTTAGGCGGCTTGCTCGGAATTTTGCAAGATGATCCTGACGCTTTCCTTAAAAGAGATGTAACAATATCCTTAGCCGGGCAATCCATTTCTGCACAGAGCGGAAACACATCAACTCTGAGCGAAGAGATCATAGAGGGACAAATCCAAGCACGTTTAGCAGCCAAAAAAGCCAAAAATTGGGCTTTTGCGGATCAAATTCGCAATGAATTAAAGCAGCAGGGCGTGATTCTGGAAGATGCTCCTGATGGCACAACTAGCTGGCGGCGCGAATAGTTTTCTAAGTTCAGGCACACCAATAGAAGTGTCAATGTCGGGTTAGCTTAGGAGGTTGTGAAAATATTCTGAAAACAGGCGTAAAAACGTTTTTGGCATTTTTCAAGTGATTGTTTTTACTTAAGACCGGAATAAAAAAACATGTTTTTTTATTCCGCACGCTAATACTTTCACAGTCTCTTAGTCTAATCCGGCAATCGAGATTAACCCCAACTTACGATCAATAACAAAGAAATTAACCAATGACCGAAATTAAAGACCAATCAATCCAACTCTTTCTTGACGAACTGGCCAGTAAATCAGCTACACCAGGTGGTGGTAGCGTGTCTGCATTCATGGGTGCTCAGTCCGCCGCATTAACCAGCATGGTGTGCAACCTGACTATCGGCAAACCTAAATACGCTGAAGTCGAAGCCGAAATGCAAGCTTTGCTGCAAAAATCAGAAGCCTTGCGCGAAAAACTGACCGGTTTGATTAAAGCGGATGTTGATGTATTCAATCGCTTAATGGCTGCTTACGGCTTACCTAAAGAAACGGACGAAGATAAAGCGGCGCGTAGCGAAGCCATACAAACCGTATTAAAAGCTGCGACTGAAGTGCCTTTGGAATGTGCGCGTGCTTGTGCAGAAGCGATTGAATTAAGCCGTTGTGCTGCAAATAAAGGCAGTCTTGGTGTCATCAGTGATGCGGGGGCAGCGGTAATGGCGGGTTACGGCGGCTTAAAAAGTGCGGCACTTAATGTTTATATTAATACCGGCAGTCTTAAAGACAGACAATTTGCGGAAGCCAAATTAGCCGAATTGGCAATGATTTTAAAGGATGTTGATGTGGTGGTAGAAGAGATTTATCAAATGGTTAAAACCAAGCTGTAAGTAATTTTACCTGCAGAGAAAAAACGGGTGCGATTAAAAATACGGTTTTTCATTCGTGTAGATACTCTGTTCAAGATCAAGTGTTATTTCCTTGATTTATGGGGTGGATTCAACTCATAAGTGCAATCTTAGTGCTCATGCGGCTTCTTGCAATATGTCAGCAAAAAATACCGTATGAGGTGTTTTAAATTTGAGTGTTTTTCGAGGGCGATGATTGAGCTTATTCATTACAGCCTCAACCTCGTTGTCGGTTATGTTCTCAAAACTGCTACCTTTGGTAAAGTATTGTCTAATCAAGCCATTGGTATTTTCGTTTAAGCCTCGTTCCCAGGAGCAATAAGGATGAGCAAAGTACACATTGGCGCTCAGTTGTTCCTTTATGGTTTCGTGTCCCGCAAACTCTTTGCCGTTATCTGCGGTA
>JAYTJI010000085.1:0-3816 GCA_043731245.1 Methylococcaceae bacterium
CAGAAAAACTGGAAGTGTCGGTCAGAACCATCTATAGGGATATTGCGGAGCTACAAATGCAGAATGTGCCTATTTTGGGCGAAGCCGGAATAGGTTACATGCTTAAGGACGGCTTTGAAATGCCGCCACTTATGTTAACGCCTGAAGAATTGGAAGCGGCTTTATTGGGTACGCAATGGGTCGCCCGTAACGGGGATAAATCGCTTGCCAAAAGTGCTGGTACGTTAATTGATAAGATCAATGCGGTTATACCAGAACACCTGCGACATGTTTTGTTAAAATCGCCGGTAGTGATTCCTTCGGCAACAGAAACTGTGGCGGATACCATCAATATGTCAGATTTCCGCACTGCCATACGGGATCAGAAAAAGATCGCTATTGTCTATAACGTTGGTGGAAATCGTAGCGAAAGGGTGATTTGGCCTTTTATTATTGGTTATTTTGAAACGGTTCGCGTAGTGGTGGCTTGGTGTGAACACCGAAATGCCTTTAGACATTTTCGAACCGATAGAATTGAATCATTTGAAGTATTGGCGGAAATAGTTCCTAGGTCTTTTGAACAGCTGAAAGCTGAATGGTGGGCAATTGAAAAATCTCGAACCAATTACAATCAGACCTAACATTGCGCTCAAAGGGACAAACCTTATCGTGGCGGTTTTGAAGGTTTGTTATTTTTTAGCTTCGGTGGCTTCGTCAATCGTCAGTGAAAGGCGCTCCCGCTTAGCTTTACTTTAAGCAATACACCAATGGTAAAAATGGTATGTCATGCACCCCACAATAGCTGTCTTTGGAATACTCAGGTTTCCTCCTGAACGGATGGCGGAGGTACGACCACACTTACAAATACTGGTCGAGACCACATACCGAACTGATGGCTGCATCGCTTATGACGTAGCGGAAGATCCTTTCGATCCGGGCCTCATCCGCTTTTCAGAGTTGTGGCCGGATCACGAAAGTCTAGCGCGGCATCTGCAAGCACCACACATCGAACCATGGCGATCTGCGGCACGCAGTTGCGGTTTGCTCGACCGAAAATTCACTGCATATCACATCACAGAATCACGGGGAATCTGATTAGAGGCAGGCAATGTTTTCTTTTCGGCCGCAGCCGTTAAATTTACGCCTTCAGCGCTGGGAGATTTTTCCGACAATCTGGCTATGCGTACCTTAACTTAACGTTAAACAAGAGAGTCATCTATATGGGATTTACACTCGATAAAGTAGTACCTTGGGGGCGTTCGTATAACGAATATGTCAGCATGTTTGCCCTCTCGGAAGCCGATCTAAAACTTCCTATTCTTGGTTGTGGTGATGGCCCCGCAGAGTTCAATTCAATATTAACTAAACGTGGCGTTAGCGTTATCTCAGTTGATCCAATTTACACTTTTGATGCCGCACAGATTAGAAGCCGTATCGCTGAGACTTACGAAACTGTGATGACCCAGATGCACAAAAATCAAAATGATTATATTTGGGATACTATTGCTTCGGTTGAAGAACTCGGACGTGTTCGCATGTCCGCTATGGATACATTTTTGTTGGACTACGAGGCTGGAAAAAACGAAGGCCGATATATTGCGGGGGAATTGCCATTACTCCCTTTTGATAACGGCAAGTTTGGTATCGCCTTGTCGTCACATTTCTTGTTTTTATACAGCGATCACTTATCCGCCGAGTTTCACCTTCAAGCCCTACAGGAAATGCTGAGGGTGGCTCACGAAGTCAGGGTGTTTCCTATAGTTACACTTAATGGCAAACCTTCACCATACATTTCTTTTGTCATGGAAACTCTTGACAGTCATGGGTTTTATAGTGAGATTCAGCCTGTATCTTACGAATTTCAACGAGGTGGTAATGAAATGCTGGTTATTAAACGCGCCTAACATTCCGCTAAACTGGAGCGCGGTTATAATGCGATTTTATTCTACAGCCTTCCGTGCCCTGCTAGCTTTATTTTAGCCTATGGAATCCAACCGCAAAGAAATCAAACGAATTTACGGTAAATTGTTTGCCGAAATTAGCAATGCTTTGTTTCAGGCAGATCCTATTGGCATAAATTTCGGTGACAACATCGACGAATATGACCCGGAGGCAGGAACAATTATTCCACGCCTTAAAACAGCCAATTCTGCTCAAGACGTTCATGTTATTGTTTGCGACGAATTCAAAACTTGGTTTGGTAATGACAACGCTGGAGGAACTGAGCAATATCAGGCCGTTTCTTCAAAAATATGGGAGTTGTGGTGTGAGTTCGGACGTCATCAAGCCTAACGTTTTGCGTTAGGCAGTTTCAGTCTACTGCATTACAATTTATAAATGGACTTTGAAATTATTGGCAACATCAGAAATCCCGAAACTTTTGCTCATGGCTCAGCTATTAGAGAGTTGCCGAGACTCCGTAAAACTCATGGCCAGGGTAATTGGCGTAAACGTAAAGGTTTTGCGACAGTGCGTTTGCAAGATAGATCGCTTCGCGAAGCCGAAATTCACTGGTATGAAGCATCTGGCATTGGTAAACGAGAATTTAAAATTAAGCATTATATTGACATACAACCATGAACAAACACGAATTTGCAATCTGTATCAATAACTATGGTTATGAGGTTTCACTTGAAACGCGCAAGCTCTATGAAGTACTGATTGACTCTGACGCTGAAAAACATCATCAAATCAGGGTAATTGATGAGTCTGGTGAGGATTATCTGTATCCTGCATCCTTATTTGATCGCGTCACATTGCCTGCCCAAGTTATCGAACATGTTTTCCACGCACAAGCCTAAATCTCTTTGGCGTGAAGTAACAGGGTCAGGTGTTGCAGTCATATCTCCAGCCTAACAAAACGCTCAACTGGAACGCGGTCATTTGGCACTTCGTATGTTTTCAGGCTTCCGTGAGCGGCGACCGGCTGTACATTAGGTTTTTCAGGATATTGGCATGACCGATAAAATCGGTTGTTTCAGGCAGTCAAGTCACAATAGGCCAAGTAAGCATGACTTTTCTTAGTTTTACTGACGAAAACAGAACTTACCACTCCATCGATATTTGGTCGGACTCGACAGGCGATGAAATTGGTGGCGTGACCATCAATAGCCTAGATGTCGGAAACATAGCTACTCTCGATCATCTATCGGGAATAACGCTCTGTTTTGATTCAAATGACGACAGTACCAGCGAACTTGGTGAGAGTGTGTTCTGGGAAAACGCAAATGACACTTTAGAAATTGAGAGCCTTTCTATTACATTCGGAAAATTGGAATATGGCGCTATGCACGTCAGCTTGGAAGCAAACTGTTTCACTTATGCTCCACACAAAGACATTACTGTCACTGTTATAGCGTTGGCGAGAATTGTACCGTGATAACCTTTAGACTTTCCAGCTAGCAGAACGCTCTGCCGCACACTTTTTATCCCATACACTGGCCGCCACAAAAGCGCCCTTCAATCACTATCATTCATATTTTAAAAAGAGGTACTTATGAGTATGACCATTTGGTTAAACATTCGTGACGGGAAAAGTTACAAAAGCAATGAAGAAGATCATTCAGCTGTTTTTTATCTTCAAGAACCGTTGGACGTAATTGCTACTTTGCTTAAAGTTACCCCATTAAGTGCGTTCTATGACGATACCGATGTTCGATATAACATGGATGAATCAGGTGAGTTTGAGTTGTTGGAAGACAGCTGGCCTGCATCTGCGTAGACCAAACCGGAAAATAGCAAAGTACAGAATAAACAATAACGGCAAAGGATTGTTTTCATAGACTGTTTGAAATGTTGGCGAGTGGGATGGGTTACGCGGGAACGAAACCCATCATG
>JAYTJI010000086.1:0-4436 GCA_043731245.1 Methylococcaceae bacterium
GACGTAGACCGGCGCATCGCCATGCAATTTTCTAATCAGCTGAAACTGCATTACGTTAAGCAGCAAGGGGTCAATACCGACTACCATTTTTGCCCCGGCTCCCAGCATACGCCAACAGTGATAGCCATTTCCACAGCCTACATCCAATACCAGACGATGCTTAAGTGGCGTAATATGATTTTTTAGGCGATCCCATTTCCAGTCTGAGTGCCATTCGGTATCGATGTTAATACCGAAGAGGTTGTAAGGCCCTTTACGCCAGGGATGTAAAGCCTTGAGCTGAGATTCAAGTGCTATTCTGTCGGTTTCAGACAGGTCATCCTGGCAACCTATCTGCACGGCATCAGCATCCAATAATCGGTGCGTTGCTGTTAATTTTGGCAGGCTTTCGATCACAGTCTGCCATTGCGCCAGTGTGCCATGCCTGGTTAAATCAAGCGCACTGGCAAGCTGTTGTGGCAATAGCTTAACCCAGGCATCGGCTTTCGCATCAAGTAGAGCATCGTATAATGGTTGATAATCAATCATTTAATGGTGGTGACTAGCAGAGTGTGCCAATTGTTTGTAAACAGGACTGACAATGAAAGTATTTTCTGCTTAACTGAGGGGTAACAAAGGGGAATCAAGGCTAAAAGTTACAAACTAACCCTGTCAGCAGATGGCAGGGTCAGTTGTTTTACACTATAACTACGAATTTTTTGCTGCCAGTGCTTCGGTATTACGTTTTGCCAGGCTATCAATAACAGCGTTTAGTGAACCTTTAGTTTGCATTTCATTAGTAAAAGTCGTGCGATAGTTTGTAACCAAACTCACGCCTTCAATCATAATATCGTAAGCTTTCCAACGGCCTTCACTTAACAACATGCGATAATTTACAGCGACAGGCTGAAGGCCGGGCTGTAAAACTTCGGTTTTTACAATGACTTTTGATGCGCCACTTTCCATTTCAATAGGTAAATAACGAATCGACCAATCCTTGAACTCGACAAATGCACGGGAATAGGTTCTTACCAACAGTGTTTGAAACTCCTGCTTAAAGCGATCACGTTCGTCAGGTGTTGCCGCTTTCCAGAGTTTTCCCAGGACTAATGCAGAAATTCTGTCAAAATCAGTGCTTGGTAAAATAGTTTCATTCACAAATTGAGTCACTTTCGAAAAATCCTTGATAAAGGATTTATCTTGCATTTTTTGCTGTAATTTTGACGAAGCAAGTTCTATGGCTTGTTGCGGGGGTGACAAGTCAGCCGCCATTATGCGAGTAATAGGTACTAATGCCATTAATACTGCAAAAAAACCAAATAATGTGTAGCGTTTAACGTTCATAAAACCCTCTAAAATTAAACCAGTTTACGTTTAGCCTATTTTCAAATATCAGTAGACATATTCCCTGATACAATAAATCTCTTGATCAGTTAATCATAAAGTCCGTCCACTTAGACCCAAGATTCTGATTTTTTCTAAACCCATTATGTATGGATAAGATGACATATAATAACATCACAATCATCACGCGCATGAGAAGAACGCGTTATAACGATTTTTCCCGGCGTTTAATGCGTGAAAATCGTTTGTCTGTGGATGACCTGATTTATCCAATGTTTGTTACTGAAGGTACAAATCAAAGGGAAGCCATTGCATCCATGCCCGGCATAGAACGGTTTTCTTTGGATTTGCTGTTGGAACAAGCTGATGAAATCTATAATTTGGGTATTCCTGCTATTGCGCTGTTTCCGGTAACGCCCGCAGATAAAAAATCGGACGATGCCGCCGAAGCATATAACCCTGACGGCTTGGCTCAGCGGAGTGTGCGGGCGCTAAAAAAAGCGTTTCCAGAATTGGGCATTATTACCGATGTCGCTTTAGATCCTTTTACCTCGCACGGACAGGATGGACTTATTAATCAGGATGGTTATGTTGTTAATGATGAAACCGTGGATGTGTTAGTCAAACAAGCCTTATCCCATGCTGAAGCGGGAGCTGATATTGTTGCCCCTTCGGACATGATGGACGGCCGTATCGGCGCAATAAGGCTCGCCCTGGAAGCGCACAGCCATACCAACACGCTCATACTCGCATATTCCGCCAAATATGCGTCCGGTTTTTATGGCCCGTTTAGAGATGCCGTAGGCTCTGCGGGGAATTTGGGCAAAAGTAATAAATACAGTTATCAAATGGATCCGGCCAATTCTGATGAAGCTATGCGTGAAATCCAGCTGGATTTACAGGAAGGCGCGGATATGGTCATGGTTAAACCCGGAATGCCTTATCTGGATATTATTCGCCGGGTCAAAGAACAATACGGTGTGCCCACTTTTGCCTATCAGGTGAGTGGCGAATACGCCATGATTAAAGCCGCCGCCATAAACGGCTGGCTGGATGAAAAACAAGTTGTGTTGGAATCTTTGCTGGCGTTTAAAAGAGCGGGTTGCGATGCTATTTTGACTTATTATGCTAAGTCTGTCGCCCAGTGGTTACGGGATTAATGCTTATTACCACTGTTATAATTACCTGAATATTTAAATGTCTCTTTATTCGGCCTGCCTGGATCGGACTTTATCGCTAACCATTTCAATAACACTTGCCATTTTCATTTTTTCACATGATAGAAATCTCGCCACTAAAAGAAATCGATTATGAGCGTTGGAATATCCTTGTTAGGGAGTATATAGAATTCTATAAGACCGTTCGTTCCGATAAGGATTACCAAAATTTATGGCAGCGCATAACTGAAGGAAAGGAAATATTATCGGTTGGTGCGCGGATAGAAGGTCGGCTCGTTGGTTTCTCTCAATACATGTTCCACGCAAGCGCATGGAGCGCCGATGTTTGTTACCTTCAAGACTTGTTCGTCGATGAAACTAATCGAGGTCAAGGGATTGCACGAAAACTGATTGAACATGTTGCGTGCCACGCTAATGAAAAAGGCTCCCCCAGACTTTACTGGCTCACACATCAAAGTAATACATCAGCCCGAATACTCTATGACAAGGTTGCTTCTCACAGTGGTTTTATTCGTTATGAAAGGCCACTCTTACATGCTAAGAAAAAATAATTCAAATCAAGCCATCGGGGTATTTGACTCAGGGGTCGGCGGTATTTCAGTGTTGCAACACATCCACACGCTTTTGCCACATGAAAGTTTAATTTACGTAGCCGATAGCAAGCATGCGCCTTATGGCAGCAAAACGCCCGCTGAAATTACCGAACGCTGCTTTGCATTGGCCGATTTTTTAATCGCCAAAAAGGTAAAAGCTTTAGTAGTGGCTTGCAACACCGCCACTGCGGCGGCGATTGCTGCCATGCGTGAAAAATATACTCTACCAATCATCGGCATGGAGCCCGCCGTCAAACCCGCCGCTGAGGCCAGCAAAAATGGTGTGATTGGCGTATTAGCCACGGTGGGCACGCTTAAAAGCGCACAATTTGCTGCACTGCTTGAGAGTTACGGCCGTAACGTTAAAGTGGTCACGCAAGCCTGCATGGGTTTGGTGGAATGTGTTGAGCGCGGTGAATTGGATGCTAAAAACACTAAAGCATTGATCCGCCAATATTGCGCCCCATTGCTGGCCGAAGGCGCAGATACCATTGTGCTAGGCTGCACGCATTACCCCTTTATGCGCCAAGTGATTAGTGAAGTTGTGGGCAAAAATATGAGCCTGATTGACACTGGTGCCGCTGTAGCTAAACAACTCAAACGCCAACTAGCAGAAAGTGATTTGCTGAGTGATTTAAACCAGCAAAGTGACGTGCAATTTTTCACCAACAGCCCAGTCGAAAATGCTGAAAAAGTAATTGAAATGCTGTGGGGGAAAAGTGCGAATGTGCAGTTTTTATAAGCGGCAAAAACGGTTATTTTATCCGCGAGAAATTTTTATGCCTCTGAGCATCTTGTTGCACAAATTAACTAACCCTGCACGCCACTGTTTATGTTTTTTGGCTTCACGAAAGGCGCTCGCCTGGCTCTAACTGAAGGTCGCAGAAATTACCGCAAAAAACGCTTCCTGGATTAAGGGTATCTCTAAAGGTGCTTATTCAAGCTTCGACTGTTCGACAAGCTCACAGCTCAGCAAGAACGGATAAATGACTGATTTAAAATGATTACCGTTCGCACTGAGCTGTGAGCTTGTCGAACAGTCGAAGTGCAATTTTTAGAGGTTCTCTTAAGACCGGGATAAAAAAACATGTTTTTTTATTCCACACACTAACGCTTTCACAGTCTCGATTACGCCCGTTATCCTTCTCACACCACCGGCATGCGGCTTTCCGCATCCGGTGGTTGAATTCAGTGCCTCAGATCGTCGCAAAATCTGACCTGATTAGCAAGGAACTTCAACCAGCGCCGTCATACTGGCATGGATGCCAGTATCCAGTCACATGGATGTGGATACCTAGAGCCTAACTATAACGGCAGTGTACCTGGAAAGTTACCGTCCATG
>JAYTJI010000087.1:0-2232 GCA_043731245.1 Methylococcaceae bacterium
TGGAAGGCTCAAGATAGTTGCCTGTGCGGCCATGAATATAAATAATTTTACCGTGTTCATTGATGATCACGCTGACCGGTGCATAGCGATCCAGCAATAATCGCTCTATTTGCCGGGCAATATTGCCGGGCTGGAAATCAGAACTTAGCGATGTAAACGATACCTGCGATAATTCACCGGTGCTAATGGGCAGTAAACTGAATTTTGATACCGGCAAGCTGACGCGGCTATCTTTGCGTTGATAAATTTTCCATTTCTTGTCAATGGCTGAAAACAGGTCATCAAACAAGCCAATGGATTCCGATGAACCCAAAAACAGAATGCCACCGGGATTCAACGCGTAATGAAACTGTGGAAAAATCTCCTTTTGCAGTTCAGCGTTCAGGTAAATCAGTAAGTTTCGGCAGCTAATTAAATCCACGCGAGTGAACGGCGGATCCTGAATCAGATTATGGGTGGCAAAGATCACCGTGTCGCGGATCTCTTTACTGATGCGATACTGACTATTTTTCAGGCGAAAGAACCGTTGCAGACGCTCCGGTGAAACATCGGCCGCAATACCGCAGGGATAGATGCCTTCACGGGCCCGATTAATGGCTGATACATCCAGGTCGGAGGCAAAAATCTGAAAGCGATGTATTTTGCCAATTTGCGCCATGTATTCTTTAAGTAAAATGGCAATGGAATAGGGTTCTTCGCCACTGGAGCAACCCGCAATCCATATCCGCAACTTATAATTATCGGGCTTGCCTGCCAATAGCTTCGGCAGAGCCACGGTGCTGAGTGCCTCAAATGCTTCCGCATCCCTAAAAAAATGGGTCACATTGATCAAAAGCTCCTTAAACAGCTTATCCAGTTCAATGGGGTTTTCCTCCAAAAACTTCACATAGTTATCCGGATTTTTGATCGAATGGATATTCATACGCCGGGCTATGCGCCGTTGAATCGTAGAGGGCTTATAAGCCGACAGGTCGTTGCCGGTTCGGTTACGCAACAAAATAAATATTTTCTGGATAGGTTCGGAAGCAACCAAAGCCTCAGGCTGGTCAGCGTGGCTATTTATAAAATAGGGGGCTTTACTGTATTGCATCAGTTGTCGGCCCATTTTTTCTGCGGGCAGTACGAAATCCACATCACCCATTGCTATTGCACTGCTGGGCATACCATCGAATTTTGCTGTTTTGGGATCCTGAACCATCGTCATGCCCGATGCGCCTTTGACGGCTTTAAGGTCTAATGTGCCATCCGTACCCGTTCCTGAAAGAATAATCCCGATACCCATTTCCTGTACGTCTTCTGCCAGTGAGCGTAAAAAGTAATCTATAGGCAGATTTGCAGAGTCATATTTCTGACTAGCCATAAGATGCAATCGACGATTGAGTAAGGCCAGACTCTTCCCTGGCGGACACACAAAAACATGATCGCCCTCCAGATACATGCCGTCCTCGGCGGTTAAAACCGGCATATCAGTAA
This sequence comes from Methylococcaceae bacterium, assembly GCA_043731245.1. Taxonomy (GTDB): domain Bacteria; phylum Pseudomonadota; class Gammaproteobacteria; order Methylococcales; family Methylomonadaceae; genus Methylobacter_C. The sequence goes on from JAYTJI010000087.1 coordinate 1,474, forward strand.
ACTTATCCAGTAAATCAGGTAGCAGGCTGATATGTCCGGGTTGTTGGTGGGTAACAACGATAAAAGCAAAACCGGTTTGGGATGATAAGTTAGAAAAAAAGGCTTCCAATGCTTCAAGTCCACCGGCTGAAGCACCTATGCCGACCACAGGCACGGCGCTACTGGCGGAATTTTCGTGACTCTTTTTGTTGCCGGTGGTTTTCACTGAGGTGATCCTTGTGTTGTTATTTTGCTGAACTTCTAAAATTTGTGCAGATACCCATGCCTGTGCAGGTAAGTATATTTTTGGGAATCACCCACTGTCTTGTTACTGGTCAGACTAACACAGTGGCCATCAATGAAAAAGCAAGAATAAATAAGGTATTAATGGAATCTCTAAAAATTACCTGCTCATGCTTCAACAGGCTCAGCATAAACCGATAAACCTATAGTTTACAAAGATAATCGTTCGCACTGAGCTATGAGCCTGCCGAACAGTCGAAGGGTAATTTTTAGAGGTTCAGACCCAGCAGTGCGTATGGTTATGCTCAAGCTCTGGATGGAACCTGGAATATCTATCTTGATAAAGCGGGTAGCTTTGGTGCTAATCCAAAAAGTGACGCAAAAAATTTATATTTCGCCTGCCATGAAGGACACAGTGGTTATCAACGCAAAAGCTATCCTGATTAGCAAGAAACCTCAGCCAGCACCGTCATACCGGCAGGGAAGCCGGTATCCAGTGCCATGGACGGTAACTTTACAGGATCTCGTACGTCGATT
>JAYTJI010000088.1:0-16252 GCA_043731245.1 Methylococcaceae bacterium
GGTGCTGCAAGTTACCATCCATGGCTCTGGATTCCGGCTTCCCTGCCGGAATGACGGAGTTTTTGGCGCTGGCTGAATCATCTTACTAATCAGGAAAAGAGTTGCTCGATCTACACGGCTGGAAATCAAAGCAATGGGGGGCTGCCTATTGACGAATCCCCCTTGTGCGTCAGGCTAGTGGAGCGATGGGCTATCTCAATCAGAGAACGTAATGCTATATTTACAGCCTTAGCGTCTGGAAATGCGGCAACGACATCGGGCTCTAAACGAACCATGTCACCAAAACCTTTACGTTCCGAGCCGACCTTTCTTACCTGTAAACTTTTCAAGTCGTATTCTGCCCGGAGCTCATCTTCCGTTTCAATCTTGTTCATATGCTTTCCGTTCTGATAGTGTTGCTTCTCTTGCGCTAATCAACCGAATGACATCATTACTCTCCATATATGAAACGAATAACAATCTTCCTTGAGTTGCTTCGCCTATAAGAATATAACGGTGTTCGCCATAGGAATGATCGGGGTCGTAGAAATCTACATAAAGCGGATCATTAAAAACTGTCTTTGCCTCTTCAAAGGTAACGCCATGCTTAGCTAGATTGGCAGACGCTTTGTTTTTATCCCATTCATATTCCATGAAAGAATTATACGCAGCTCACAATGAAAAACCTATAATTGCCTACGAATTGCAAGCAACGCTTTTCTACCCACCTTTTATCGCTTATTTTGGTGGGCGAAAAAGCCTGCCTGCCCTACAAATAGCTTACCGCGTAATAACCTCAGTGCCTTTGCCGATTAACACCACATCCGCTGGACGCATGGCGAAGAGCCCGACGGTAACTACTCCAGTAATATTATTGATAAGTTGCTCCAGCTTGATCGGTTCCATAATATTCAAATTGTGAACATCAAGAATCACATTGTAGTTATCGGTAATCACATTTTCCCGCCACACCGGCTGACCGCCTAATTTAACCAGTTCTCTGGCAACGTAACTTCTCGCCATAGGAATCACTTCAACGGGCAATGGAAATGCGCCCAGCACATCAACGCATTTGCTTTCATCGACGATACACACAAACTGCTTGCTGGCTGCGGCAATAATTTTTTCGCGGGTCAAAGCGGCGCCGCCGCCTTTAATCAAATGTTTATGAGGACTCACTTCGTCCGCGCCGTCGATATAAACATCCAGTGTGCCGACAGCATTCAAGTCAAATACAGGAATGCCGACTTTTTTTAAATGTTCGGTACTCACTTCAGAACTGGAGACTGCGCCCTCAATTTCCGCTCTATAATCGGCTAAATAATCGATGAAATGTTTCACCGTAGAGCCTGTACCTACGCCGATAATACTGACATCTTTAATGTAGTGCAGAGCAGCTTGAGCAACTTTTTGTTTTAATTCATCTTGTGTCATAGTGAGCTTCCGTAATAAAGTAAATGGTGCGTGATAATACCGCAGAACCCGACATTCTTCAGCCGATTTTTTAAAAATGCCCCAAAACTACATAGAAAAAATATTACGCGCCAAGGTTTACGATGTTGCCATAGAAACACCGCTGGATTTCGCCCGCTCCCTGTCAGAACGCCTGGAAAATCGTGTTTTTTTAAAACGCGAAGATTTGCAATCGGTGTTTTCGTTTAAATTACGCGGCGCTTATAACAAAATGTCTCTGCTGGATGAGCCGTCCAGAGCCAAAGGCGTGATTGCCGCCTCAGCCGGTAATCATGCGCAAGGTGTAGCGTTGGCGGCAAAAAGGCTGGATATTAACGCGCTGATCGTGATGCCGACTACCACGCCGGAAATCAAGATCAAATCCGTTAAAGCCATGGATGCCGACATTATTTTATTCGGTGATTCCTACAGTGAGACATACACCCATGCTATAGAATTGGCGGCACAAAACGGCAGTGTGTTTATTCATCCCTTTGATGATCCTGATGTCATTGCCGGACAAGGGACTATCGCCATGGAAATCCTCAGGCAGCATCCCGGTGATTTAAACGCGATTTTTGTACCGGTGGGTGGCGGCGGGTTAATTGCCGGTATCGCGGTCTATGTAAAATTTGTGCGCCCTGACATAAAAATTATTGGCGTAGAGCCGGATGATGCCGATTGTCTCAACCGCGCATTGAAAGCCAACAGCCGGGTTATCATTGAACAAGTCGGATTATTTGCCGATGGCGTTGCCGTTAAACAAGTGGGCGCAGAACCTTTTCGTCTGGCACAAAGCTATGTTGATGAAGTGATTACCGTTAATACCGATGAAATCTGTGCCGCCATTAAAGATATTTTTGATGATACCCGGTCGATAGCCGAACCCGCCGGTGCCTTGGCCATCGCCGGATTAAAAAAATATGTAGAGCGCGAGCAAATTACCGGACAAATCCTGATTGCCATCGACAGCGGTGCCAATATGAACTTTGACCGCCTGCGTTATGTTGCCGAGCGGGCGCAAGTCGGCGAACACCGGGAAATTTTACTGGCGGTCAGCATTCCTGAAGCGCCGGACAGTTTTTTAGCGTTTTGTGAATTATTGGGTGGGCGCAGTATCACCGAATTCAATTACCGCTATTTTGACCCGGCCATAGCCCAGGTTTTTGTTGGTATCTCCAGCAACGGACTCGAATCAGACCGGGCGACAGTTATCCGGCAATTACAGGAACAGGGCTTTCAAGTCACCGACATGACCGCCAATGAATTAGCCAAAGAGCATAGCCGTTATATGGTTGGAGGACACGCGCCACGCGAAATCAGCGAGTGTATCTATAGCGTTCAATTTACTGAACGGCCGGACGCATTATTAAAGTTTTTGACCCAGCTTGGCGGACGCTGGAATATCAGCTTATTCCATTATCGTAATCACGGCGCGGCATTTGGCAAAGTGTTGATAGGGGTGCAAATGGCCCAAGCAGAACAACAAGCCTTTCAACAATGTCTCAATGAACTGGATTTCGCTTATCAGGAAGAGACAGAAAATCCGGCTTATTATTTGTTTTCCGGTGGTATGAAGTAGGGAAAACCTGATGTGGTTGCCCTGTTATCGATGGCTCCAAATAAAGCATTTAGCCTATTTTTCAAATAAATAAGCCTATGATTCCGCATAACCAATAAATCCGAAAATATAACTCTGAAATATAGACTGTGATATTGCATGAGTATAGAATTATTTTCGCCCCATGTTGCTTTAAATTAAGGAGCATGGAGGGCAGAAGCATACTTCTAATTACAGACTTGCGAGTCTGTATTGAATTTATCAAAGTATTCAAATAACAGTATTAACGGGGATTATATTATGAAAAAAATACTCACTGCATTAGCTTTTTTAGGCCTGACTGTAACTACATCTAATGCTTTTGCTGATGAAGGGGACGGCAACAGAAATACCAGACAATCTGGAGCGCTCACCCAATCAGATTGCAGAGGCATCATCGAAAATGCGATTGCTGGGGCAAATGCCACAGATTCTGACTTTCGTCCAGGAAAAAAAGCTAAAATGCAGATTGCTTGTCTTGATCGCAAGGGTGAAATAATTGGTTTTTATTCAATGCCGGATGCCTGGGTGGCCAGTATCGACATCGCTAAGGCAAAAGCCTATACGGCGGTATCGATAAGTAGTGATGAAAATGCAGTAACCAGTAGAACCATCGGTTTAGCATCACAACCCGGAGGGCCTTTATGGCAGATCGGCAATAGCAACCGCCCTGGCACTACTGGCCTTGAAAATGTCAAGGAACGTGGAATTATCGAATTTCCTGGCGGTATTCCACTCTACAAAAATGGCAAATTAGTTGGCGGTATTGGGGTAAGCGGCGACAGCGTTACTGTTGATGAAACCGTCGCACAATGCGGTGCAATAGGCTACGAAGCGCCCCAGGCAATTCGTAGCAATACTGTGCTTGGCGTTCCCTATACAACTACTGTCTGCCCGTTCTGATCAAAAACACCGGCAATGGTGGGCAGGCGGTTTTGCCCACCGTTTACAATGCCAGAGGTATAGATTCATCAAGTGGTGGGCAGAAAAGCATTGCCCACCCTACTCAATAGTTTGGATGACTCTCCGGATTAGACATGTACATCAATGCCCCGAGGGATTTTTGCGGACTCCAATAATTGCAAGGCTGCCTGTCCTTGTTGTTCCTGTATGTTTTTTGCCTTAACGAGAACCGCAGTGCTAATTTGTTGTGAATTTTTTTGTTGTTGAAGGGCTATGGCAACATTTGCTGCACCCGAGATGGAATCGACCATTACTAGTTCCTCGCTTTTAGATTACTGATACGTTAGTTTATCGGCAGGCGACGAAAAAATTTAATTTTATTTCCAAAGACGCAATTTACACAGCAACGGTGGCGGGATATTCAGAATTGACTAACAAACTCTGACTGGTACTGGCTTTTCTGGGTAGAACAAATTTACCGTGGCGCATAACTAAAGCTGCCAGCCTAGCTACCCACAGGTATAAATGCTAGAATCAGCGTCTTATAAGTTACTAAATTAAAGGAAAACATGAGCCAAATTACGATTGAACATAACCCTAGCCCGGAACGTCTGCAAGAATTGGGTGTTGCCAACTGGCCTATCTGGGAAAAGGAAATATCCACTTTTCCGATTGATTTCGATGAAACAGAAACTGCTTATGTGTTGGAAGGCGAAATTATTGTCACTCCAGCTGGTGGCGAGCCGGTTCGCATTGTACCGGGCGACCTAGTGGTATTTCATGAAGGTCTGGACAGCCATTGGGAAGTGGTCAAGCCTTTGCGTAAGCATTATCACTACGCTTAAATTAGCGAGCTTCAAGATTATCAAAAGGCATCCAGTGGATGCCTTTTTTATTGGCGTCCCGCCTTAAGTTGAAAGCCAGATACGTCAAGCCTACAATACAAGCTTTTAGATCTCTCCTAAGCAACCCATGAAAAAACTCCTACTTTCGCTCTTGGCTATCATCCTGATTTTTGAGGAATGGCTTTGGGACTTACTAACCGCATTTGGGCATACGCTGGTTCGGTGGCTGAATCTCAAAGGTGTCGAACTATGGCTGAGCCAGACCTCGCCGGTCTTGGCGCTGGTGGCATTCAGTATTCCGATAATGCTTGTCACGCCGCTCAATCTCATCGCCTTGGGGATGCTGGCGAATGGTTTAATTCTGCAAGGCATTCTGCTGGAATTATTGGCAAAATTACTGGGTACTGTGTTGATAGCCAGAGTATTTGCGCTAACCAAACCACAACTTTTAACCTTTGCCTTTCTTAACCTCATTTACAGCACCATCACCCGCTGGCTGCAATGGGCGCATCAGAAAATTGCAGAAACACCTATCTATCGCTGGTCGAAGCAATTTAAAGCCGAAGCTAAAGTGCGGTTTGCTGCCTGGTTTAGCTAAGGAGTGTAACTTCTCCTTCGACGCAGATAGTAGGATGCGCTGACGCCAGGAAGCGCATCAATCGGAACTTATACGCTTCACAATACTTAGCACATCCAGGCGATAGCTTATTTTTTGCAGCTTACCCCAGCAAGAGAACGAAATTAATCCACAACACTTTATAAGCAATCACTATGAATATGATCGGCAGTTGGACGTGGAAAAGTTTAGGTAATGCGCTTTTTAGCCCTAAAGCAAGCGGCGTAGAATCCAAAATAGACGAAGTTAAGCAACGCTTGCCGATTCCTGTTTTTTGGATACTGGGCAAAACACAGGCGGGTAAAACATCGCTGATTCGAGCGTTAACCGGTAGTGATGCGGCGGAAATCGGCAATGGTTTTCAGCCTTGCACGAAAAGATCGCGGCTCTATGACTTTCCATCGGCTAGCCATCCAATGCTGCGCTTTCTGGATACGCGTGGCTTGGGCGAAACGGCTTATAATCCTGACGAAGACTTGGCCTGGTGTGCCAATCAAGCGCATTTATTAGTGGTAGTGCTGCGGGCTTTGGACATGAATCAAGCGGAGGTGGTTGATACCGTATTGAACATTCACAAGCAACACCCTGACTGGCCGATTATCGTGGTACAAACGGCTTTACACGATGGTTATGCCGCCGATACCGAACATATTCAACCGTACCCTTATCAACAAACCCCTTTTCCACCACAAGTCCCCCATGCTTTGGCACAAGTGTTATTACATCAACGCGACTGGTTTAAGCCCGTACCGGTGCATTTTGTGCCGGTTGATTTCACGCTGCCCGAAGACGGTTTTATGCCTACCGATTACGGGCTGAATGCACTATGGGACACCATTGAAAGCGTATTACCGGCCGGTGTGATCAGCTTATTACGGGGTACTGAGCACCATAAAGCATTGCTGGATTTTCATGCCAGGCAAGCCCATCCACATCTTATTGGCTACGCACTGCTTAATGTGGGAATGGGCGCAATTCCCCTGGCAGGCCTGCCCTTAGTGCTGGCTGTGCAGGCAAAACTGTTTCATAGCATCGCTTCAATTTATGGCCTGGAGTTGACCCGCAGACTTTATGCCGAATTTACCAGTCTCGTCGGTGTCAGTGTCGGTATAGGATTATTAGGACGGGAATTGCTAAAATTTGTCCCGGTGTACGGTTCGGCGGTGGCAGGTGTTTATTCGGGGGCGATGACTTATGCGCTGGGCAAAGCGTTCTGCGTGTATTTGTATGGCGTTAAACGCGGTGCTTTGCCGGATCATGCCGCTTTAAAACAGGCTTACGATGACGCCTTCGTACATGCGCGTCAATTTCTTAAAACCAAGGACACTTAAAGTATGCCTGTTCAATTTTCACGTTTTGGGATGATAGTGGCCGCGCTGTTTTTATTACCTAGTCTGGCGTTAATGGGTTTGGGTGGTTACTGGTTATGGCAACACGGCTGGCTTTATCAGGGTCTGGGTATCCTATCGGCTAATATTGCGCTGGCTTATGGTTTGCTGCACTGGCGCAGCCGTACTGCAAAGCCATTGTTTATGCAGCCTATTGACATTCGAGCGAATCCAAACTGGCCGGATAAAGCCCAACTGGCTTGGCAAGAACTTAAGCCATTGACTGAGCGCTGGCAAAAAGAAACAAATTTCTTAACGGATTCAAGCACAGCCTTAAAACTGACGAATGAAGTATTAATAACGGTTGCGAGGCACTTCAATGCCGAGTCTAAATACCCCGTGTTAGAGTTTCCGCTACCGTATTTGCTCAAGCTGATTGTGTTGGTCTGTGAGGATATTCAACACGAGGTATTGGACAAAATTCCGGGCAGTCATGCGGTGCGAGTCGGCGATTTATTACGCGCCAAACAAGCCGTTGATACGTTAAATAATCTTAAATCGATTTTCAATGTGGGCAATTGGCTGTTCAATTGGTCGGGTGCAGCGCTGGCTAAAGCACGCACTTTATTATTCAGCAAAGGATTAAACACAGTCACTAATGAACTATCACAACGCTTGATTAGTGCCTATATTAACAAGCTTGGTTATTACGCTATTCAACTCTACAGCGGTCAAATAACATTGGATGATATTGTCCCGACTGACCGATTAACCGCTGCTTCAAAAGCAGATATTGCGAAAAGTGCAGCGCAGTCTATAGAACCACTCCGGTTGCTTATTTTGGGCCAAGTTAGCAGCGGCAAATCCAGCTTAATTAACGCCTTGTTTGGCGAGATAAAAAGCGCAGAAGGATTATTGCCCACTACTGCAGAAATCACCCCTTACCTGCTCGAACGTGATGGCTTGCAACAGGCCATCATACTTGACAGCGCCGGTTACGGTGGTTTAATGCACGACCAGATGCCAGCGGCATTAAAGCAAGAATGGGCCAAAGTTGATGTGATTTTAATGGTTTGTAATGCCACGCAAGCGGCTCGACAAGTTGATGCCGAGCAACTGGAGGCCATTCGCCATTTCTTTCAAGAACAATGCCCAAATCAAGCTTTGCCCGTTATTATAGCGGTAGCTACGCATTGTGACCGCTTACGGCCAATCCGTGAATGGCAGCCCCCTTACAATATCCAACAACCGGACAACGCCAAAGCGCATAGTATTCGGCAGGCTTGTGATGCGATTACCCAGGATTTGAGCTTACCGCTAGACTGCATCGTCCCCGTCTGTCTTGCCACAGAAAAACCGGCTTACAATATTGACGATGGTTTGATACCACTCATTCACGAACACCTTAACGCCGCACAACGGGTGCGCTATCTACGCTGTTTACGCCAACACCAATCAGAAAGCTACTGGCAGCAATGGCGAAAGCAGGCATTACACGCAGGGCAACTTATTTTTAATCTAGGTAAGAACCAATAACGGCTATCTACACTCAACCCACATCACCACAGTTATAAAATGACAGACTCGAAAACATATATTAATGTACCTTTTGCACAAAAGGATGCAGCAAAAGCGCTAGGAGCGAGATGGGATGCCGCCAGTAAAAAATGGTATGTCCCAGTCGATAAAGACATCGCGCTTTTTTCACAATGGCAATCTCAATCCGGCATAGTGGAATCGCCTGTAACAAGCACCAGTAAGCCAAGCACACGGGCTGCACCCACCAAAAACAGTACCTCAGCCAATGCGGCCACCTCTGGTGTAATCACCTATCCGGCAGATAAAAATTTTATTGCCTATAACGGCGATGAACCGCCGTGGGATTAACACTTGCTACTGAAAAATATCAATCGGTTCATGAATCCTCATGTATAAGCATAGGTATCAAAACAAATGTTGCTGCTCCTTCTCCCTTGAAGGAGAAGGCTGGGATGAGGGGAAATTCAAATGGTTGTGCAAATACCTACGGCATATAAAATGTGTCCATTAAAATACTTGACCGGCTATTCGGCAACCGTAACAGATCAGGTACACAAGCTTATCGACAGCGATAAATTAGCTGAAGTACTGTTAAAAAAATACCCTGCCGCCCATAGAATCAGAACCGATAAAGCCCTCTACGCCTATACCTTGGATATAAAGAATCAATTTCTTCGGCAATCCAGCCCGCTCAGCAAAGTGGTCTACGATGACAAAATCGACGTGCTTCATCAAGCGCTGGGATTACATTCATTTGTATCCAGAGTTCAGGGCGGCAACTTAAAAGCAAAAAATGAAATCCGCATAGGATCAATCTTTAAAACGGCTCCACTTGAATTTCTAAGAATGATCGTCGTGCATGAACTGGCGCATTTAAGAGAAAAACAGCACAACAAGGCGTTCTATAAATTATGCGAATACATGGAACCCAGCTACCACCAGTTGGAGTTTGATATGCAGCTATACCTGACTTACCTCGATCTCGTAGGAAAACTTTACTGAATGTTGCTGCTTCAAAAGCCGTATTCCCCATTTTTTACTATTGAACAAACATCAAGTACACCAACCAAAGCTATACAGCCTATCCTAAAAACCCCATCGCCCTAAACGGTCAGCTAAACATGGACTACACAACAATACTTCAAGAACTAAACAAAGCCTCATTATTTGACTTACATCGGTTACAATCCGCTATTTATCAGGAATTAATCAATCCCAAGCGGATAAACCAAATTAAAGCACAATTAAAAATCGGCCAATCAATTAGCTATTTTGACTCACAATCCAATTGCCTGATTGATGCAGTGATTCTAAAAATCCAAATAACACGCTGTTTGGTGAGAAACATCAACGACCAGAAAACCTGGAATATTCCTTTTTATTACCTCAATCTGGATCATGTTGACGCCGATATTAAACCGGCGAAAAATGCCGTCGGCATACCCAAAAATACCTTAAAAGTCGGTGCCAAAGTTGGCTTTAAAAATAAACAAAACAATGATCTCTTCGGCGAGGTGATTCGTCTCAATCCCAAAACAGCCACCATTAAAATCAATGAACACAGCCAATGGCTAGTCCATTACAACCATTTGTTTTGGGTTATTGACGGGGAGATTGGCGATCTACAGACGCAAACTTTTATCCCGCGTGATCTGTAATTTGAAAGGTAGATAAGTGAATCAGTTATCCTGACCCCCCATCAATTTCTTTGAAAATAAGCGCACAAGCTGTATTTTAGTAATATAATCTTACTTCATTACTTTGGAGCCTATCATGTTAGCGAAATTAACCAGTAAAAACCAACTGACCTTGCCTAAATCAGTCGTCATGTCGGTTGGTAAGGCGGACTATTACGATGTGGTAGTAGAATCAGGGCGTATTATTCTCACGCCTGTGAGGATTCAACAAGCGGACGCAGTTCGCGCTAAACTCGAAGCCCTAGGTATTAATGAGCAGGATGTCAGTGATGCGATTCAGTGGGCAAGGAAAGAAACGGTATGAATCAACGCGTGGTGCTGGATACCAACTGCGTGGTTTCGGCGTTATTGTTTTCCAAGCAAAGCATGGCGTGGTTGCGGCACAGTTGGCAAAACGCACACATCACCCCATTAGCCAGCAAAGAGTCGGTGAGCGAGTTGATGCGGGTGCTCGCTTATCCAAAGTTCAAACTCAGTAAAGTGGAACAAACGTTATTACTTGCCGATTTTTTACCCTACACCGAAACTATCGTCATTGCACAAATTCCCGACGGCTTACCCATCATTCGTGACCCTGACGATCAAAAATTTTTAATCCTTGCTGTAGTCGGACAAGCCGAAGTGTTAGTCACAGGCGATGCTGACATTCTCGCCATTCAATCCAGCTTTCACACCCCACCGATTATGACTTTAACCGAATACAAAGCGTGGCTCGGCTTGCCGTTTGCGGTTAAAGCCCCTAATGCCGTCACACGCGCTGCGATGCAAGAAGCTGAATCCGGGGGTCTGAATAAAGGGGTCTGACCCTGAGGTATTAATAAAGGGGTCTGACCCTGAGGTATTTGACCCTGAGGTATTCTTACTGGACACATGTTCATTGTTTCAGTTCTCCCATAGAAATGGAGCAGTTTATATGGGATCGTATTTAGAGCTGTAGGGTGGATTCGCCGCTAGGCAATCCACCATAAACGGAGCCTTGAACCTGACCCCCGCTCGGATTTTTCCAAGCGGGGTTTTTTATGTTCGCTTATTTTTGATGTTCTGCGTTGATTGGCGGTTTGCTATCGAGACTATGAAAGAATTCAAAATACCGGCAACTTGCCCAATAGCCGCTTCCGATATTTTTTGAAAAATGGTCGGCACTTTACGTTTTTATCCCGATAAGTTAGCCACTTCCTCAGTTGAATACTGGTTTAACAGAGCCGTAGGATGGGTAGAGGCGGTAGCCGAAACCCATCAGAAACGGAACCACGCCCTTATGGATATTGCCGGACGGTTGGAAGGACACTCCGTATTGGTATGTTTGGATTGCTTGGCATCGCCGTGATGGGTTTCGGCTAGCGCCTCTACCCATCCTACAGCTATGATGTTTAATAGCTGCAACGATATTCTGACCTTCCGAATACTGAACTTTTAGTTAAACAGGCTTACGGCAAACTGCGCAACCAGTAAGCTTTATGCAGACTAAAGCAGCTACGCATAACTTTCGGCAATCCCTGATGCAGCGCACCCAGCTTGAATCCCAGCCATTTTAAGCCCGTCCGCAACACGGCGGAGGGCATCAGCCAGGGCGCGTGTTGCATCAGGTAGCGCATTTCCGAGAGTACAAAGCGCAAGCCCTCGCCGGACGCCCCGCCGAATGTTTGTTGCAGCCAGGCAGTGTGGGTGTGAAAAACACCAATATCAAAATAGCGCTTGAATTCGTCCTGAAAGCTGTAGTCATGGGAGTGGAACACTTGGGCATCGGCGCAATAAGCGATTTTCCAGCCGGATACCAGCATTTTTCCGGCGACATACGTATCTTCGTTCATGATAGTGTCGATAGGAAACCCGCCTACCTGCATCAAAGCGCTATATCTATACGCAGAGAAAGAATTGGATATAAACACCGTTTTGATACCGTAGCGTTTTCGATCCTCTACACTGCGCAGCTGGCTTTCGGCTGGATAATTAAAAAGACGGGCGTGGGCGGCAATCGGCCCGGCGTTTTGGTGTGGTAACTGACGTCCGTAAGCCGCACCGACTTCTTCATCAGCGAACGCCGCTAATAACTTTTCGATGGCATCGGGGTTGGCTAATAAAGCGTCCTGAGTCAGGAAGACAATAATATCCATGCTCGACAGCAAATTCACGCCAAACTGGCGAGTACCGCCGTGATTGAATTCCGATTTTGGAATCACCTGCACCTTAAAACCGTAAGTGTGTGCCAAGGCTGCCGTGTTGTCGCTGGAGGTAGAGTCGATCACCAACAGGCAATCCGGTTTTCGGGTTTGTTGGTTGTAGGCTTTAAGCCAGGATTCCCATAGGCTGCCCGCGTTTAACGTAGGCACGATAAGACCAACCTTAGTCATACGAAGACTCCTCTGCCAGCTGTTGCAGTAAATTAGCTTGACCAGGTTTCGTCAACACCTGCCAGACTTTATCACCCAACTTGACGGGATCGAGTTGTTGTTCGACATACTGCCGACTGTTTGCTGACATCCGTTCCCACGCCAGGCTATCCAGCGCTTGTGCTTTACGCAGCACTTCGCACACGGAAGCCTCGTTTCTATCGAAAACAAAACCGGATGCTAACGCTTCCAGATGATCCCATGCCAAACCTTTGGCAACTAAAACCGGCCGCCCTACGGCCATCGCTTCGGCCACCACATTACCAAAGTTTTCGCGCATACCACCCGCTTCCTCCAAGCCCGAAGGCAGTACCAGAAAATGGCTGGAAGATAACAACCTTATGACTTCATCGCGTCGCAGATAGCCCAAGTAACTGATGGCACCTTGTGATTGCCCGACCAGCGCCTGAAACTCCTGAAAATAAGCGCCATCGACGCTACGTCCTGCAATAATCAACCGATCTGCCGGATTCCGAACTTTTAACCAGGCTCTGATAAAGGCATTGATACCTTTTTCCTGTTGGACATGTCCTAGAAAGCAAAGCTGCATGCCGGGATTGCCAGGATATTTTGCCACTTGAAATTCGCGGCTGTCGATACCGTTCGGAACCAGTAAAATGCGGGCATCTTTGCCAAGCACGTTGCGCACCCCTTCGGCCTCGGTATCACTGGTACAATGCACGGCGATGGCGCGGCGCAGGGTTGGAAAGGTCAGCCAGCGATAGTACAGCCATTTGTGCGGTTTCTCCCGGCGTATCAACTCAACATGTTCAGGCATCAAGCCCCCATGCACAGCCACCATAAACGGGCGGCGCAACAAGACGCAAAAAATAGCCGCAAGCGTAGACGGCCAGGTGGCAATGCCGTGGATATAGATTACCGGCGACTGCAAGCATAATTTGAATAGCATAGGGATTGCGCCAAGTCCAAAACCCCAGCGCCGGAATCCATAGCAACGATAGAGCCTGACTTCTACCTGTTCACCAAGTTGCACATCTTCAGGCCGCAATCGACCGGCAATCGACTCATCGGATGCAACCAGCACCATTTGATGATCCCGTTCTGCCCAGGCTTTGGTCAAAACACTGGCGGTAACAGATACGCCGCCATAACCTTTAGCGGGTGGTATATGGGTGGTAACAATACCTACAGCCATAGCATTTCTCCTGAATCAATTTGTAAATAAATAAAAAATAGTTGGTGGATACGCATCGCGTACCTTTTCGAGTATTGTTTGAAAGTCAAAAAAGGTATGCGGTGCATACCCTACATTGGCTGTTACCTTCCATACTCCATGAACCCTCGCCAAATACCAACGAGGTTGTAAAAAGAGTAAGTCAGCCTTTTCGGGTTCAATAGCACCAAGGCCAGCAACATTTTTAAAACAGGGGCGACAAACATCTTGCGCACGATGTAGTACAACATGAACACATCCTGCTGATTGGCGAACTTTCTGATGTAAGCCCCAACCCCTGTGGAATACATGAGCATTCTTCCTGTTCCCAGCTTGTAGTGATCTTTGTCCGGGTGATAAATTTTTATGTCCGGGGTATAAAATGCCGTATTGCCCGCCCGAAGCAAGCGATACAAAAGTTCAAACCCCTCACCCCCGGAATATTTGGAACCGATTCCAAAGTCGTGATCCAAATGGAATTGCTTGCCACCAATCTTTTTCCGATCAAAAAACTGCGTGAACTCAACGCCCATCATTCGAAAACGTGAGAAATATTGCGCTTTGTGACTGTTGACACCAATACTGAAACGGCTGGATGAAAAATCATACGAACCTGCGACCAGAATAGAAATATCTTTGCGCCGTTTAAACTCATCCGCTACTTTTTTCAGAACGTCCTTTTCATAAGCACAATCGTCATCGGGAAAGGCAACGATTTTGCCGTTAGCTAATTTTATGCCGTAGTCTCTGGCCCGGGCGTTACCCGTAAAATCCACTTTCACATGCCTCACGTCGAAACGACTTTTAAACGGCTCGACAATGGCATCGATTTTGCCGTCCTTGTTTTGATCGATGATGATTAATTCAAAGTTTTTATAGGTTTGATCCAGTAGCGACTTCAAAAAATCAGCCACTTCCCAGTCTCTACCCAGGGTTGCTAAAACCAGCGAAAATCTCATATTGTTCACCTTGCCTGAAGGCCAGCCTTTGCTTGCACATAGATGGTTGCCTCATACCAGGTAAACATGAGGGCAAACTCTAAACCCGCAAAGCCATCCAAAAAACCGCCTCTAAATACGAAGTGGTATAAAAACCGGGCAAGAATCCTGAGCCAGGATCGGCCCAATAAAACGCTTAAGCGCCCGCGTGTCGTCATCACTGCATCTGTCGTCGGCTGGAGTTGCACCTCTTGCGCGGCTTTATCGACATGTTTGTGCATCCATTCAATGATCTCACCATGATAAAAATAGTGGTGATATGGTATCTTGGAATAACCAATTCGGCAGGTATTGATAACTGCCTCGCCATGCCCGGTGTGGTTACGGACAAAGCGGGTGGTTTCCCTGCGCACCAGCCTTGGGTGGTAAATAGGATAGCCGGGGGCATAATTTAGGCGTTTGCCGCGCAAATAAAGTATCGATGGCGCCATCAGTACATCAAACGAACCGGAATCCGCCAGCCTGGCTTCAAATTCATCATAAAACGCTTGCGGGTAGATTTCGTCAGCATCGACAAACAATAGCCATGGTGTGTTTATAGCGCATTGATTGATGGCAAAATTGCGCTGTTCGGCAAAGCCGGGCCAGGGATTCGTAAAAATGCTGCAAGCCCTGCTATTGGCTATCGCAACAGTATTATCGGTGCTTCCTGAGTCCACAATCACAATAGGGTAGCGTTCGGGGATAGCCGCCAGACACATCGGCAAGTTGGCTTGCTCATTTTTGGTCAAAATAACAATGGTTAGCATAGGACTTGTGTAACAATCTTGTATGAACGAACCCAGAAAAAGCAGTTAGTCCACGAAAATCACAAAAATATTCATAGAGATACTAGTACTCAGTCAGCATTGATTTGTCGAGTAGATTTTTAGTCCACTGTAAGACCTACGAGGTTTTAAAAACCTCGTAGGTCTTCAATCCCGCAACTCATGAGAAGTTACGACTATACTATTCACCCTATTGATTTATTTCGTGTTTTTCGTGGATCAATCGCCATTTTCAGGATGAAGACAAAGCACGTTTTTAATTCTTAACCGCATATAAGTTGATGTAGATGCCCAGCCCGAAAAAATAGATCAAGCTGGTAAACGGTGTCTGCAAAAACTTTACCAAACCGTCAACAACGGCAGCGGGTTTGCCTTTCAGCCGCAGCCTTTTAGATAACGCATTAAAGGGTATCCGCGTTATTTGCTCCATCTTAACGACCCGGAAGCCATTTCGCTCCACCAAGTCTTTTAGCCCTTTCTCGGTAAAGTAATTGACATGCTCCGGCACCCATAAACAGGCGTTATCCTTTGTGCCCAGCAACTTGACCAAAAATGAATTGAAATTAGGTACGGCGCAAGCCAAAACCCCACCTGCCTCAAGAAGACCGGCCACCTTCTTTATCGCCTGATCCGGTTCCAGCAAATGCTCCAATACTTGTGACATCATCACCACACCAAACTGCCCGGCCGGTTGGTAATTCTCGAACATCACGTTAAGCGGCTCATCACCATTCAACGACCGGAACACTTCATTTTCATATTTTCCGGGATTAATACTGATGGTCCGATAGCCCACTGCTCTGAGTGCCTTGGTGTAAAAACCAAAGCCCGACCCAATATCAAGCGCCTGATGATTACCCGAACTATTAAACCGGTCAGCTTGCTGGCTCATCCGCGCGGCATCCACCACGCAGTTGGGAAACTCGGCTTCTCTGGCCAATACGTCCTCCAGGGTTATCGCTTG
>JAYTJI010000089.1:0-8735 GCA_043731245.1 Methylococcaceae bacterium
GCCAAAAAGATTGATTGTTCAAATAATCGACATCCAACTTAACCTTATCTGGTATCGGCAACTCATCCAGGCTTGGTTTACGCAAAAAAGAACCAACAGGCGTCAAATACTGATTCGGATCAGATAAAAGATGGGTCGCCACCATCATTGCAACCACTAAAAATGGCAACATCAAAATCAACGCTGCTAAAAATGCTAAATATTAAAGTAACTATTCAGTGTGTTTTCGTAAGTTGCTTGATTATGCTGTCATTTCGACCAACGGGAGAAATCTTTAGCATTGGCATTGAGAGAGGCCTTAAGATTCCTCGCTGCGCTCGGAATGACAAAGTGCGCTGAATAGATGCAATATAAATCAAATAGTCGCTTCATTACGCACCTGTCTTGCATAAAGTTTCTGCGGATATCTTCGAACCCTCTGCCACAGAAAAAGATGGCGCACAACCAAGCAATTCTCGCGTCTTAGTAATATCTACCTGTAAATTTCCACACAACCGCTACGCAACATCGCGCTTACCTAACATGGCTGCGCCCACTTCAATCAACTTTTGCGGCGCTGGCATAAGAAGCCTAGGACTCAGCCATTTTTGTTTTGTCGAGTAGCTTTTTAGTCCACTGCAAGACCTACGAGGTTTTTAAAACCTCGCAGGTCTTCGTTATATCCGTCAAAACTAAGTTGACTGAGTACTAGTGCATTTTTATTTTGGTGTAAACACTGCGCCTGAAGGCGTTGGAAAGCGTCAACATGGCTGTTCTGAAATAGCCATGGATGGCTACCTGGTGCATTTTATAAAGGGACAGATATACCACTTTGGCAATAAAGCCGCCGATACTCACTGTGCCCATTAAGCTGCCCATCAAATTACCGACTGTGGTGTATTTCCCCAATGAAACCAGCGACCCGTAATCATAATAAACGAAATTAACCGGACTCCCGCCTTTTAAGCGCTGGCTTATGGTTTTACACAAAGCCGATGCCTGTTGATGTGCCGCTTGCGCTCTGGGTGGTACATTGCCCGTATGACCTTGCCAAACACAGGCCGCACAATCACCCATGGCAAAAATGTCATCGTCATTGGTTTTTAAGGTGCTATCCACCACCAACTGATTGATGTGGTTGGTTTCCAGCCCATCCAGATTTTTCATCCAGTCCGGCGCTTTAATACCTGCTGCCCAAACCTTCAGATCGGCTTCAATGAATTCACCATCATGGGTGGTAATACCTTCTCTGGTTATTTCGGTAACGCGCCGACCCATTTTAAGGTCAACACCCAAGCTAACGAGTTGCTGTTGCGTGGCAGTCGCCAACTTAATGGGCAGCGCGGGTAACAATTGAGTTGCTGCCTCGATAATCGTCAGTTTTACGGTGCTTTTCTCGTTCAAGCCGTAAATTGCCAGCACGTTTGTCACTTCGTGCAATTGTGCGGCTAGCTCAACACCTGTTGCCCCTGCGCCGACTATAGCAATAGATAATGGCTTAACATTAGCGCTGTCTTTACCTATATAGCTTTTCAGATAGGATTCAAACAATTGCTTTTGAAATTTAAAAGCTTGTGATGTGGTATCCAGAAATAAACAATGTTCGGCGACACCCTTAATATTAAAGGTATTGCTGACGCTGCCAACAGACATGACCAAGGTATCGTAACTAAAAGTACGCCCCGGAATAAGCTCCTCGCCGCTATCACTTAGCGTAGGACTGACATAAATTTCCTTTTTCTCTCTATCCAGACCTTCCATTTTGCCTAATCTGAAATGGAAATGATTGCGATGCCCCTGTGGCAAATATTCAACCTGTTCGGATTCATCAAGCGTTCCTGCGGCCACTTCATGCAACAACGGCTTCCAGATATGTGTTGTCGACGCATCAATCAATGTAATTTCTGCCAGACCTTTTTTGCCTAATTTACGACCCAAACCGGTAGCCAGTTCAAGCCCTGCTGCGCCGCCGCCAACAATCACTATTTTATGTTTTTCATTATTATTTTCAGCCATTGTCCTTTCTTTCCCCTCAAGTATGTATGCGTACTATAGCATTATATCTAATCAGTGCCGCAGTGACTGATTTTGCTAATAATTAATTCGATTATGAGGCTTTAACAAGCTGGTTAAGTGCCACAAACAGACTATTTATTTTTTATCTGCTGCTGACTACGATGGCGACTTATCATTGGCCCCTATCGTTATAATAAAATCGAATAAATATACAATTTAATATTATTAATGACGTTATTTTTAGCTGCTATACTTCTGGCTTTTTAAGCGCAATAAAACATAAGGGCAGCTTTAATGAATTTGGCGTATACGTTTTCCGGTTTTGCCGTGGGCTTATTAGTGGGTGTTACCGGTGTAGGCGGTGGCTCGTTGATGACGCCTTTGCTGGTGTTTTTGTTCGGATTTAAACCAGCCGTTGCGGTGGGTACAGATCTTCTGTTTGCCGCTATTACCAAAACCGGCGGCGTGTGGGTGCATCACGGTAAACATGGCTCGGTCGATTGGAAGATTGTGGGTTGGCTGGCGTTGGGTAGTTTGCCTTTTTCCGTGATTACCTTATTTGTACTTAAGCATTTAATGAGTGTAGGCAAGGAAACAACGGGGGCAATTACGTTTACGCTAGGCATTGCATTACTATTAACCGCTTGCTCGCTATTGGTACGCAGTGTGTTATTAAGCAGGGCGGCGAAACTTAAGCCTATTGATGATGCACATAGCAATCCCGAGAATGCCGGACGCTTCAAGCATTTGCAAATACCGGCAACGGTGCTTATCGGCGCAGTGCTAGGTGTGCTGGTTACCCTTTCATCGGTAGGTGCAGGTGCGCTGGGTACGGTTGCGCTATTATTTCTCTATCCCAGAATGACAACTTTGAAAATAGTGGGTACGGATTTGGCTCATGCGATTCCCCTTACCGCTGTTGCCGGGATTGGCCACCTTAGTTTAGGCAATGTGGATGTGGTGTTATTGGGCAGCTTGCTGCTAGGGTCTTTACCGGGCATTTGGATAGGTAGCCATTTGAGCGCCAAGATTCCCGAGCGGTTTCTACGCCCGGTTTTGGCATCTATTTTGATGCTGATCGGGCTTAAGTTTGTATTGCAATAAAGCCTTGGCATTTTTCTTGTTTCCGATGATGTCTAGTGGATGCAGGGCATAGAGATCTATAGCTAGATAAACAACAGCTTATGGTTTTATAAATTGAATCTGTGCTTATCTTTTAACTGACCGTACCGAATTATGAAAAAAATACTGTTTGTGACCAGTGAAGCGCATCCCCTGATTAAAACCGGAGGTCTTGCTGATGTTTCCGGCAGTTTGCCCAAGGCATTGGTGGAACTAGGCGCTGATGTGCGGTTGATAATGCCTAACTATCAGGCCATTAAAACCGCTGAAGACATTTACTATAAAAGCACGGTGCGGGTGAATAATGCTGATGTAAATATCCTCGAAACCCACCTGCCTGGAACTCAAGTAATAGTGTGGCTGGTAGATTGCCCGGAATTCTTTGATTTTCCCGGTAATCCCTACGTTGATGAAAAAGGCATTGCCTGGGCAAACAGTGCTGAACGCTTTGCTCTCTTCTGTCGTATTGCCGTAGAAGTGGCTATGAACCGGGGCTATTTGGACTGGACGCCCGATATAGTCCACTGCAATGACTGGCAAAGCGGGCTGGTGCCCGCTTTGCTGTCTTTGGAAGCTGGCCGACCCGCGACTGTATTTACTATCCATAACATGGCCTATCAAGGCTTATTTCCTAAAGCGACCTGGAACTCGTTGAATCTCCCCAAATCGCTTTGGAATACCAACGGTGTTGAATTTAACGGCTTGTTGTCATTCATTAAAGGTGGGCTGGTCTATGCAGATCGCATCACCACAGTCAGCCCGACTTATGCCAGGGAAATTCAGACAGCCGATTTCGGCTATGGTCTGGAAGGCTTGTTAAGTTACCGAAAAGATGACCTGACCGGCATTATTAACGGAATTGACGCGAATCAGTGGAATCCCGAAACCGACCCCAATATTAGTGCAAGCTACGATATTTCAACGTTAAACAAAAAACAGCTTAACAAAACAGCCCTGCAAAACAAATACGCACTACCTGTTGATAACATTCCCGTGTTCGCGCTCATCAGCCGGTTAGTGGAACAAAAAGGTATAGATTTGCTATTGGAGTGCCTCCCCGAGATGCTAACCTTACCTCTGTCTATTGTGTTACTCGGCAAAGGTGACAAGCATTTTGAACAACAGTTGTCCCATTTTGCTGAAACGTATCCCGATAAAATGGTGGTTAATATTGGTTATGATGAAGCCTCGGCGCATTTGCTGGAAGCCGGTGCGGATATTTTCCTGATGCCATCACGATTTGAACCTTGCGGCCTAAATCAGTTATACAGCCAGCGTTACGGTACTATTCCCATCGTCAGAAAAACCGGCGGTCTGGCAGATACGGTTATTGATGCAATACCAGAAACCTTGAGTATCAACACCGCAACGGGCTTTGTTTTTAATCAAGCAACTTCTGGATCGTTAATGGAAGCGATTAAACGTACACTTATTGTCTATAGCCAGCCTGAAATTTGGCAACAATTACAAATCAGCGGGATGCAAAAAGATTATTCCTGGAATAAAAGCGCAAGAGAATACATGGTGCTATACGAACAGCTGTAACTGGCAGATTATTTTTTGGCAATAGTCTTGGGGGAAATTCCAAAATGTTTGATAAATGCAGCGCTAAAATTGCTGGCATGGTTGTAGCCGACAAAATCTGCGGCAACACTGACGTGGCAACGGGTGGATTCCAATAACCGATAGGCGTTATTCATTCTGATTTCCGATAATAAGCCATAAGGTGTGGTATTAAAAAAATGGTGAAACAGATTTTTTATGTTTAATTGATTCGTCCCCACGCGTTTTGATAACTCTTTTACAGAGGGAGGGTTTTTGAATTCATGAACCAGAATATCGCGTGCCAGCTCCGCTATTGCCCTGTCTTTTTGATTAAATCGCCCTGACAGTTCAGATTTTTCTTCACATAGATGGCTTAATTCTGCGGCCAACAGAAACATAGCCTGTCCATGCATAAATAACGGCTTTACTGCGCTCGATACATTACCCGTCAACAATTGGTGTGCGGCGACCATTCCCTGATGAGAGATGGGCTGATAGCTTAATTGTTGAATGCCGCATTTTTTGAAAAAATGCGTAAATTTGTTTTCACCAAAGTATCTGTCCAACCATTTTTTACTCATGGAAAGGCGCAGTTGTGTTATGGATTTATTGGCTTGGTATTGCCGTTCGCCAATGCTTGAATTGAATGCGGTTATAGACGTATAGCCTTCATTAAAAATCAGCTCATCACCTTGATGGCCAGTAAAGCGGGAGAGTCCTTTTAGGCCAAGAGTAACCACCAATCGCGGTTCCTGGCATTCGATTCGGCTCAAAATAGCCAGATCTTTCGTTGGCGTATAGTCAGTTTCTATGTAGCTCAGACCTTCATCAAGCTGGAAACTATTGGATTGACCAACACCTAAGTTTTTCGGTAAGGACTGATGCAGACAATGCTGTTGAAGTTGTGCTGGTAAATCATTGTTGTTTATACTCCACCGCCCCGTTGTTATTTGTGGTGATTCCCGCATTGCCAGCCTTTTTATTTATTATAGATCTATCTACATTATCAAGCACGAATCGCGCCTTGATTTGTTATGTGATGATTTTCGGGCGGTTAATAGTTTTTCCGATAATTATGCAAGCATACGCAATGCAAAAGTGCGGCATATCACACACTAAAGGCAAAAAAGTGTGGCATATGACACAGGCATATTTTTAGCATATGAAATATTACTTTTACCATACGAATTAACGAACAAAGTATCTCAAGCATTAGTTACCATTCCCGTACTGTATTCGGCAATCCATCTGGATGTCGGATAAAAAACTCTCAGCCAATCCTGAGGTGTGTTTCCTTATTACGTTGGAATTATAATGAAGCTTTTGCGCTCCAATCAGCCTGTTAGACTTTTATTTTTATGCAGAACCTTTTCTATTGCGCTTGTACTGGTTAATCCTAATCTGGCAGCAATAGCGAAAGAGCCACCAAAAACAAGCAAAGCAGAATCCAATACGGTACTTGAGACAATGGTGGTGACCGGAAAAAGTGACCAGAAACTTGCCGCTGTAAAGGCCGAAGTCGATCGTTCGCCGGGCGGCGTTAGCTTGATTGACATCACTGAGTTGCAGGAACGCAACGTGTCCAGCATAGCGGACTTCTTTCGTTATGTACCCGGTGTTTGGGCGGCCAGCCAAAGTGGTAATGACGAAGTCTTTTTTTCCAGTCGTGGCTCAAATCTCGATTCCACTAACTTTGACGGGAATGGTGTAAAGCTTCTGCAAGATGGTTTACCTGTCACGGCCGCTGACGGTAACAATCACAATCGCATCATCGATCCCCTGGCTGCAAGTTTTGCAACGGTTGCACGCGGCGGCAATGCGTTAAAGTACGGCGCCAGTACGCTGGGTGGTGCTGTAGATTTTACAACACCGACTGCTCATAACAGCCCTGCTGTGAGGCTCTCGCTCAGTGGTGGCAGTTTCGGTCAATTTCTTGGACGGGGAACCGTAAGTAAGGTCTTCAATGAGCAACTTGATGGTTTATTGACGGTTGAAGGAAAAGAATGGGATGGTTACCGCGCCCACAACAATCAGGATCGTTATGGTCTCTATGGTAACTTTGGTTGGCAAATAACAGATTCCCTCGTGAACCGTACATTTGTAAGCTACATTAAAAACAATCAGGAGTTGCCAGGGCAATTGACGCGTGCGCAATTTGACGCTGACCGCAATCAAGCAAGCCGCGAAGCCATTGGCGGTAATTATCAATTGAATCTTGAAACCGAACGGGTTGCCAACAAAACAACCTGGACTATTGATGATAAAAGCTCTCTTGAAGTGGGTTTTTCTTTTGAAAACCAGCAGCTTTATCATCCGATAGTGGACACCGTGCATTTTTTTCCGGGTGATACGCTGGACAGGTTTAGTTTGCTGGTCAATAGCACTCAACAGGACTGGGGTACGTCCGCCCGTTATAACTTACGCCTGGACAATCATGAGTTATTGCTTGGTGTGAATTTCGGCACCAACTCAGAAAAAGGCGGTAATTACACAAATGAAGGCGGCAGACGTGGCCCTCTAACTAATCAATTTGTCAAGAAAGCCGATAATATCGAAATTTTTGCCCAGGATCACTGGCATATTACTGATAAATGGACGCTGACACCCGCTTTGCAAGGCGTGTTTGCACACCGTGAGGTCAATAATACAAGATTGCCCATTCCCCAGGACGCTTACTTCAATGTTTATCCGAATAGCAGCCATCCCAGTACTGACTATACCGGCATTAATCCCAGCTTAGGATTGTTGTATAACGTGACCAAAGACGCCAGTATTTATGGCAATGTCAGTCGCATATACGAGCCGCCGACTAACTATAATCTAGCGGATAACATCACCGCCGGTGCAGGTAATACTACTCTAAAGGCAATGGAAGGTACTTCTGTCGAAATAGGCACACGAGGCAATCAAGGTTTCGGTAGTTTAAACAGTGTGAACTGGGATCTATCGCTTTATTACGCGTGGCTTAATAAAGAAATATTATCTGTTTCGCCAAGGCCGGGGACGAGTTTGTCAACGAATATTGATAATACCATCCACGCAGGTGTTGAAGGTTTAATCGGTGGCCAATTTGCCCTTGATAGCAAAGGCACCCACTCTATCGAACCTAAACTGAGTGTCACTTATAACCATTTTACGTTTGATAATGACAGAACCTACGGCAACAATAATTTGCCGGCAGCCCCCGATTATTTCTTAAAAGGTGAGGTTCTCTATCGTCACTCAATGGGCTTTTTTATCGGCCCGACTTTTGATGTGGTAGGACAACGCTGGGCGGACTTTGCGAATACTTACAAGATTGCTTCTTACGGATTACTGGGTATGCGTACCGGCTGGTCTAATGAGCATTATAAAGTGTTTTTTGAAGGCCGGAACTTACTCGATACCGCCTACGTTGCCAGCCATAATGTAGTGGACAGGGCAACAGCAGATGCGCAGCTATTAAACGCTGGTACACCACTGTCCTTCTTTGGTGGAATAGAAATCAGTTTTTAATTTGCACAATCGTGTGGGCAGCATTTTTAATGCGGCCTACAGAGCCATAAGAAAAATGATAAAACGCGTGTCAATGCAGATGTTTAGTTTAAGCCAGTCCTTGTTATTTTTAGCCCTGACAGTCTTTGTCCCGTCCTTGTTCAGCGCACAAGCGACAGGGACTGAGCCGTTACTGCTCCATGCCGCACGCGTTTTTGACGGCAATAACATCAGGACGAATACATCTGTATTGGTGATAGATGGAAAGGTAGCGAAAATCGATATTCGCGAGGTATTCAAAGACAGTAATGCGAAAGTCATTGATTTAGGCGATGCAACCCTGCTGCCGGGTTTTATCGAATTACATGCCCATCTTGGCTATCAGCATGTTCCTGCTGATATTGTTCTAAAGCATGGTATCACCACGATTCGGGATGTGGGCGGCCCCGTTCATCAGCCATACGGCGGTGACGGCAGTCTGCGTGTGCTTACTTCCGGGCCGATTATTACCGCGCCTGACGGCTATCCCATTCCCGTCATGGGGGCTGGCAATATCGCCATGGCGGTTGCGACTGAAGAGCAAGCGCGGGAAGCTGTCC
>JAYTJI010000090.1:0-27937 GCA_043731245.1 Methylococcaceae bacterium
AACAATTTTCTGCCTTGGTCATTTTTGTAAGCCAGTTCAAAAGTCTGGTTATTTGGGTGCTGATTGGCGCAGCGGCGGTTTCCGCCGCACTGGGCGAAACCATAGACGGCATCGCTATTATTGCTATCGTAATCCTGAACGCGGTAATTGGTTTCATTCAGGAGTATCGTGCCGAAAAGGCGGCGGCAGCATTGGCTCGTCTGACAGCGCCCCATTGCCGCGTGGTGCGCGGCGGCCATAGCGTGGTGGTCGCCGCAACTAAAATCGTTCCTGGCGATATCCTGCTGCTGGAAGGCGGGGATCTGGTCGCTGCGGACGCTCGCCTGATCCAGACCTCTGTTCTTCGCATCAACGAAGCGCCGCTCACTGGTGAATCGCAAGCCGTAGGCAAGTTCACCGACGGCTTGCCTCCGGAAACGCCGCTGGCGGAACGGAATAATATGGTCTTCCTCGGCACCAGCGTGACAGGGGGCACCGGCCGTGCCTTGGTGGTTAATACCGGGATGGAGACGGAACTCGGCCATATCGCCAAGCTGCTGGAGACCGCCGAAAGCGGAGAAACCCCGCTGCAACGCCAACTTAACCGGGTAGTGCGTCTGCTGTTGATGGCCTGTTTCGGCATCGTCACGTTGATTTTCGGTCTCGGCTTATTGCGCGGCATTGCACCGTTTGAGCTTTTCTTGAGTTCGGTGAGTCTTGCGGTAGCGGCTATTCCCGAAGGGCTGCCGGCGGTGGTCACTATCGCGCTCGCTTTGGGTGTGCAGCGCATGGTGCAACGTCATGCCTTAGTGCGGCGCCTGGCCTCGGTTGAAACGCTAGGCCGCGCTCAGGTTATCTGTACGGACAAGACCGGCACGCTGACGATGGGTGAAATGACGGCTCGCAAGTTGATTACCTCAGCAAGCTTGTATCGCGTCACCGGCGAAGGTTACTCCACCGAAGGCGCATTCTTTTCCGGTAATATGGAAAGCCTGCCGTCAAAATGTCCGGAACTCCTGGCTTTGCTGCGTGCGTCGGCAGCCTGCACCGATGCCGAACTCACTCTAATAGATGACCGGCCTGTAGTAGTGGGCGATCCCACTGAAGGGGCATTACTGGTGGTCGCCGCCAAAGGCGGTATTACCCGTGCGGCCATTGAGACTGAAATGCCGCGTCTGGCTGCTGTGCCCTTCGATTCCGACCGCAAACGCATGACCGTTATCCGTAGTCAGGAGAATCATCCCTGGGCATTTGTCAAAGGCGCACCCGAAGTTATTCTCAGCCGTTGCACCCTGATCCATACCGATCAAGGTATAAGGGAGCTGACTGAAAGCGACCGCATCCGGCTACTCCAAGCCAACACGTTACTGGCGCACGATGCCCTGCGCGTGCTTGCCGTCGCTGAGCGTCCCCTGGATGGCTTCAGTTTCGAAGAAGGCAGGGTTGTGAATGACACCGAGGTCGAGCAGGGACTTACCTTGTTAGGACTCGTAGGCTTACAAGACCCGCCACGCGCCGAGGCGAAGGAGGCTGTGGTCAAGTGTAAACGGGCCGGCATCAAAACCGTGATGATCACCGGCGATCATCCAGACACTGCACGGGCAATAGGCCATGAATTGGGCATTCTGGGTAAAGGCGACGAAGTTCTCATAGGAGCCGAGCTTGACCGCCTGGACGACGAAGCACTGAAGGAACGGGTAGCACAGGTTTCTGTTTATGCGCGGGTTACCGCCGAGCACAAGCTCCGCATTGTCCGCGCGTGGAAAGCGCTGGGCGCAGTCGTGGCGATGACCGGGGACGGGGTTAACGATGCGCCTGCGATTAAAGAGGCGTCCATCGGTATCGCCATGGGCATCACCGGCACCGAGGTGACCAAGGAGGCCGCCGACATTATCATCACCGATGATAACTTTGCCTCCATCGTCGCTGCCGTAGAAGAAGGACGAGGCATTTATGACAACATTGCCAAAACCTTGGCCTATCTGTTGGGCAGCAGCACCGG
The DNA here is from genome assembly GCA_043731245.1 of Methylococcaceae bacterium. GTDB lineage: Bacteria > Pseudomonadota > Gammaproteobacteria > Methylococcales > Methylomonadaceae > Methylobacter_C. The sequence goes on from JAYTJI010000090.1 coordinate 1,982, forward strand.
CGAATTAATCGTGATGCTGATCGCAGTCCTGCTGGGCTGGCCGCTGCCGCTATTGCCGCTGCACCTTTTGTGGATCAACCTGGTGACAGACGGCTTTGCAGCGCTGGCCCTGGCGACTGATCCGATTGATCATGACGTATTGAATCGCCCGCCGCGACATTCCCAGTCGGCGCTACTCAACCGGAATTTACTCAAACTAACCCTGTTCACTGGCTTGCTGGCCGCCAGCGTCACTCTCGGCGTGTTTGCCTATGAATTCTATATAATAGGCAACAGTCTTGAGCAAGCCCGCGATGCCGCCTTTACCGCCCTGGTGATCACCGGACTGTTGCGCGCCTTCGGCGCACGGAGCGAGCAGCGCACCATTTGGCAGATAGGCCTGTTTTCCAACCTGCGCTTATTTCTGATTGTGGCAGTGAGCTTCGCCTTGCAGTTGGCGATACACCATGTTCCAATGTTTCAAACACTATTCCGGATCGAACCGGTTATGCTAAATCAGTGCGCGGCCTGGATCGGGGTTGGATTTATACCGCTGATTGTCCTGGAACTGAGAAAAGTTATCCGCCGCCCCCTAGCAAAGAAGGATTGAAATAAAAATGAAGCTTCAAGCAAACACTTAATCCTACGCTTTGGAAACGGAGTGCTTAGGTTAAATTAGCATCGAATAGAAGACTGAATACCACTCACTTGGCTACGTAATGTCAAAAGCATAAAAACCAGATTTCTGATTTCATCGTGTTACGAAAACTATAGGGCAAGACAATGACAAAATACGCTCATGAAAATATTTATTCCTGCCCCATGCACCCCGAAGTTCGCCAGGAACAACCGGGAAGTTGTCCGAAATGCGGAATGGCATTAGAAAAAGTGGTGGATACTGCTCCCGAAATTCGTACTGAGTATGTTTGCCCGATGCATCCAGAAATTATTCGTAATGTACCGGGTTCCTGCCCCAAGTGCGGCATGGCACTGGAACCCCGAGACGTTTCAGGGGAGGAAGAGGTAAACCTCGAACTCACCGATATGAGCCGGAGGTTTTGGATCAGTACCGCGCTGTCGGTACCGGTGTTCGTTCTGGCGATGGCACACGACCTGATGCCGGGATTAATAGGTAATTTCTTAACCATTCACACCTTGCAATGGCTTGAATTTGCTTTGGCCACACCGGTCGTTTTATGGGGCGGCTGGCCGTTTTTTCAGCGCGGCTGGGCTTCTGTTATTCATCGCAGTCTGAATATGTTTACCTTGATCGCATTAGGTGTCGGTGTTGCCTGGATTTACAGTATGGCAGGAACTTTTTTTCCGCAGATTTTTCCACTGCTGATGCGCACTGAAAATGGCGCCGTGGCGGTTTATTTTGAAGCGGCCGCCGTCATTACTGCATTGGTATTATTAGGACAAGTGCTGGAATTGCAGGCAAGAAGCCAGACCAGCAGTGCGATTAAAATGCTCTTGGGCCTGGCTCCAAAAACGGCCCGACTTCACCATGCCGATGGCAGCGAAACCGATATTCCATTGGAACAAGTGAAGCCGGGAGATATTTTGCGTGTGCGGCCCGGTGAGAAAGTGCCGGTTGATGGTGTCGTGCTTGAAGGCACGAGTTCAGTCGATGAATCGATGGTGACAGGTGAATCGATTCCGGTCGAAAAAGTTGCCGATATGCCGCTTATAGGCGCAACCATTAACGGCACGGGCAGTTTATTGATGCGTGCCGAACGGGTTGGCAGCGATACCTTGCTTTCCCAAATAGTACACATGGTCAGTGAAGCGCAACGCAGCCGCGCACCCATTCAAAAACTGGTCGATGTGGTTGCCGGTTACTTTGTCCCTGTTGTGGTGCTGACGGCAATCATTACATTTGCGGTATGGTGGCTATGGGGCCCGGAACCCAGATTGGCCCATGCCGTCGTGAATGCAGTGGCCGTATTGATCATCGCTTGTCCCTGTGCATTGGGGTTGGCGACCCCCATGTCAATCATGGTCGGAACCGGACGTGGTGCGATAGCGGGCATCCTGATTAAAAATGCCGAAGCACTGGAAATCATGGAAAAAGTGGATACGTTAGTGATCGACAAGACCGGCACGCTGACAGAGGGGAGACCCCGTCTCATATCAGTAATACCCGACAAAGATTTTTCCGAAGAAGAAATATTGTATCTCGGCGCAAGCCTGGAACGAGCCAGCGAACACCCGCTTGCCGCCGCCATTGTTAAAGGTGCTGAAGAAAAAGGCATCAAGCTGGCCGCCGGAGAACAATTTGAATCGGTAACCGGTCAAGGTGTTTGTGGCAGAATTTCAGACCGTCAGGTTGCGCTGGGTAATGCCAAATTAATGGAAGCGCAGAATATCGATACAACGGCTTTAAATAAACAGGCTGACGAGCTCCGTCTTGAAGGACAGACCGTCATGTTTGTTGTCGTAGACGGGAAACTCGGCGGATTTATCAGTGTCGCCGATCCCATCAAATCATCAACACCGGAAGCGTTGAAAGCGCTGCACGAAGCGGGGATCAAAGTCGTCATGTTAACCGGGGACAATAAAACAACAGCCAATGCAGTGGCAAAAAAACTCGGCATAGACCGGGTTGAAGCGGAAGTGCTACCCGAACAGAAAACCAAAATCGTTAAACAATTGCAAGCCGAAGGCCATATCGTGGCAATGGCAGGCGATGGCATTAACGATGCGCCGGCTTTGGCGGTGGCACACATAGGTATTGCCATGGGTACAGGCACCGATATAGCCATGGAAAGCGCAGGCGTCACGCTGGTAAAGGGTGATTTATTGGGACTATCGAAAGCCCGTCATTTAAGCCGGGCTACCATGCGCAATATCCGTCAGAACCTGTTTTTCGCTTTCTTCTACAACATCTTAGGTATTCCGGTTGCCGCCGGTGTACTGTATCCGTTTTTTGGCATTTTACTCTCGCCGATGATTGCAGCGGCTGCTATGAGTTTCAGTTCGGTTTCGGTCATTACCAATGCGTTACGGCTAAGACGGATAACATTGTAAATTCAAATAACCTGACAAGATGTTAAAAAAAGTATGTACCTGCTGAATGAACGAATCAGCCATTGTCCATTCTGACTTGTGGCATGTCCGGAAAATTAATATTTGCTTCGATAGTGCTATGAGAATCACAGAAAACTCCATTTCCAGTTATCCATGGTACTTTCGTCCATTCTTTTGGAATCAAAAAAGAAAATACGGACAAGTCCTTAAACCTGCATTGATTTGGGCCAGAGTCCCCAGGTTGTTTGCAGCGATAGCCATACTCTATGGGGTGCTGGATAGAAAAAGCAGCCCTATAAACCCAGTTCTACGATCATTGATTACAGTGAGGGTATCGCAAATAAACGGGTGTCGTTTTTGTATTGATATTAACTCCGCTGTGTTGGCAAAAAGAACGGGCTCCATGAAAAAGGTTGAGCATGGTTAATCTTGGCGGAGACATTAAAGTGATCGGCCCCCGTGATGATGGCAGTCCCTGGCGGATAGGCATACGGAATGCGCGTAGCAAGGATGCGTTGCTGAGTACATTGTTGCTGTATAAAGGCGCTTTGGCAAGCAGCGGAGATTATGAGCCTTGCATACTGGCCAATAGTGTTCGCTACGGTCATGTTTTAAATCCTAAAACGGGATGGCCGGTGCGCCATCTTGAGATGGTGAGTGTGGTTGGTGAATTTTGTGTCGTGGCTGGTAGCGCATCAACGATAGCCATGCTTAAGGAATCCCAGGGAACTGACTGGTTGCAAGATCAGGGGCTGCCATACCTTTGGGTTGATGTGCATGGCGTATCAGGCGGGTCGATTGCTACAAAGGCTAACGATGCGATAGTGTGGTGGGAGTGAGTCTGGCCTGCCAGGAAATACTCAGTTATTCAGACGTTTTGTTCGTTGCGTTAGTGAGATTTAGTTGATGAAAAGAAAGCAGATAGTCATTTATTTTTTTATGTTCATCATGAAATCCGCCTTGCTATGGGTCAGCTTGTGGTGGCCTACATTTGCTGTCGCCGCTGACAACAACGTTGAACAGGTTTTACCATTGGCGCAACTGATCCAGGAAGCGTTGGATGAAAACCCTGAAATCAAGGCGGCCGAACAACGTTGGCTATCCGCTCAGGCCAGAATTTCCCAGGTACAAACCCTGCCCGATCCTAAACTTCTATTGAGCCACAGGCAATTGGAAAAACGGGAAACGATGGTTGGCGTCAGTCAGGCAATTCCTTTTCCCGGCAAACTCGGCCTTAAAGGGGAAATTGCTTCCAGTGAAGCCGAAATCCTGGAACAAACCTATCTGGCGACCCGGCTCGGACTAGCGGCCGCCCTCAAAGAGGTTTATTACGATCTCCATTTTATTTATAAATCGATAGCTATTATCGAGAAAAACAAGCGCCTGCTGGTTCAGTTCGAGAAAACCGCCGAGGCGTACTATGCGGTAGGAAAGGGAGCGCAACAGGATGTCTATCGGGCACAGACGGAACAATCGCGGCTTATCGCACGACTGGCCAGTTTAGAACAACGCAAACAATCGCTGTCAGCAGACATTAACCGGATATTGAATCGCGATCCCTTTAGTATGTTGGGAGTTCCGGAAGAGACAGCGATAATGCCATTGCAACATAGTCAGAAACAGCTGGAAGTACTGGTCGGCAACTCGGCGCCACTGCTTACCACTCGGATCAAGGGCGTAGAACGCGGCGATAAAACCATAGCTCTGGCAAAACGGGAATATTTTCCCAATTTTGAACTCAGCGCCAGCGGCATCCGTGAAGAACCAACTGGGCTCAACGGCTATCAGGTCATGCTCAATGTGGAAGTTCCACTCTATTTTGCCACCAAACAACGGCAAGGGGTGCGAGAGGCGGTGGCCGGACGGGAGGCCAGCAAGGATGATTTGCAGAATGTCAGGCAGGAACTGTTGTTTCGCGTCAAAGACAATATCGCACAGGCACAACGCGCCGAAGAGCTTATCCGCATCCTTCAAGACGCAATCATTCCCCAAGCACATTTCACGCTTGCCGCAGCTCAGGCGAGCTATGGCGTCGGCAAAGTGGATTTCCTCAGTTTGCTGACCAGTTTGCTGACCCTGCTGGACAATGAAATCGAGTTGCACAGCGAAATGGTCGAACATGAAAAAGCCCTCGCCCGGCTAGAGGGCATCATTGGAGAACGGCCATGATTCACAAACAAAGCAAGCTCATCAAGCAACTATTTAATAAGTGGGGTTCAGCAGCCATCTATTGCTTGCTGCTGGCCTTTGCGCCGCCAGCATACACAGAAAAGCCTATGAATCATGCAGGAGCGGATCACTCAGCCGCACCCAAAGGGACTGATAGCCAAAATATCATGAACATTGACGTCGAACGCCTGCAATCGATTGGTGTCACCTTCGAGGAAGCCAAATACCGACCCATGGAACAAAAAATCCGTACCGTGGGCCATGTGGAAATCAACGAGCGTTTAATCGCCCAGGTGAATATCAAAATAGAGGGCTGGATCGAGCAACTCACTGTGAACACCACAGGTGAACATGTAAAAAAAGGCCAGATACTGTTTACCTTGTATAGCCCTGAACTGGTGGCAACCCAGCAGGAATATTTGCTTGCCTTGCAAAGCGCAAAAGCGTTGGGAAGCAGTGAGTTTCCCGAAGTTGCCAGAGGCGCGAATTCGTTGCTGGATGTGGCGCGCCGGCGTTTACGCCTGTGGGATATTGAAACGTACCACCTCCGTGATCTGGAACGCACCGGTGAAGTGCTGAAAACCCTGCCGATCCATGCGCCGATCACCGGCACGGTCATTACCAAGACTGCTGTAGCCGGCATGCACGTTAACCCCGGCGATCAACTTTATACCATTGCCGATTTGACCAAGGTGTGGGTGCTGGCCGATATCTACGAATATGAACTGCCGCTGATAAAACCGGGCCAAACTGCATCGGTCAGTCTATCCTACGCACCAAAAAATCAGTATCAAAGCCGGATCGATTTCATTTATCCGACGGTTGACCCGCAAACCCGCACCGCCGGGGTCCGCTTCGTATTGGATAACCCGTCAGAAATTTTCAAACCGGGAATGTTTGCAAATGTGGAGCTTGCCGTGCCGCTGGGAACACGGTTGGTGGTGTCCAAAAATGCGGTGCTGGAATCCGGGGAGCGACAGATCATCTTTATTCATCTGGGCGGCGGCAAACTTGAATGGCGCAACGTAAAAATAGGCCAGCGTAGCGGTGACTGGATCGAAATTCTGGAAGGACTGCACGAGGGCGAACATATCGTCACCTCGGCGAACTTCCTGCTCGATTCCGAAAGCCAGCTCAAGAATGCAGTAGGTGGCATGAAAGGGATGAAGCATTGAGATCGTCCCGTTTCAACAGATATTTCAAATAGTATACAGGATCGGTCATGGTCGAAAATCTCATCGAATTTTGCGCAAAGAACCGCTTCATCGTCTTTCTGCTGGTTTTTGGCCTAGCCGCTGGCGGCTTGTGGGCCATGAAGAACACCCCCATCGACGCCCTGCCGGATTTGTCCGACACCCAGGTGATTATCTATACCCAGTGGCCGGGCCGCTCGCCGGACTTGATGGAGGATCAGATCACCTATCCGATCATCACCGCCCTGCTGTCCGCACCCAATGTGACGGTCGTGCGGGGGTTTTCGGACTTCGGTTATTCCTACGTCTATGTGCTATTCAAGGACGGCACCGACATCTATTGGGCGCGATCCCGCGTTTTGGAATATATGAACCAGTTATCCGGCAAACTGCCGGAAGGCGTGACGCCGCAGCTCGGGCCGGACGCCACGGCGGTCGGTTGGGTGTTTCAGTACGCTCTGGTGGATACAACCGGGCAGCAGGATTTGGCTTCTCTCCGCTCTTTCCAGGACTGGTATCTGCGCTATTGGCTCCGCGCCGTGGACGGCGTTGCCGAAGTCGCCAGCGTGGGCGGTTTCGTGCGCCAGTACCAGATCAATCTCGATCCCACCAAAGTGCTGGCCTACCGGCTTAATCTGAACGAGATAATCGACAAGGTGCGCCAAAGCAACCTCGATGTGGGCGGGCGAGTCGTCGAGTTCTCTGGCATCGAATACATGATCCGGGGACGCGGCTATATTAAGTCCACCGCTGACATCGAGCAAATCGCGGTAGGCGTGAACCCGAACGGCACCCCCATCCTGCTGCGCGATGTCTCGACGGTTAGTTTGGGGCCGGATATGCGGCGCGGCATCGTGGAACTGGACGGTCAGGGCGAGGCGGTGGGCGGCGTCGTCATCATGCGCTTCGGCCAGGATACCCTGGAGGTGATTGATCGCGTCAAGGCCAAACTCAAGGAGATCGAGCCGTCCCTGCCCGCCGGCGTCAAGATCGTCACTGCCTACGACCGTAGCGACCTGATCAAGGAGGCTGTTTCCACCGCCAATGAAAACCTGGTCGAGGAGTTGATCACGGTCAGTGTCTTGATCATCGTCTTCCTGCTGCATTTCCGCTCCGCCCTCATTCCCATCATCACCTTGCCTATCGCCATCCTGATTGCCTTCATCCCTATGTATTTTCTTGGGGTCGGCATGAACATCATGTCCATTGGCGGCATCATCGTCGCCGTCGGCGACATGGTGGACGCCTCCATCGTGATGGTCGACAACGCCCACCGGCGCTTGGAAGAATGGGAGCGCGGCGGAAGCGTAGGCGACCGCAACCGGGTGCTCATCGATTCCGCCAAGGAAGTGGGGCCGCCGATTTTCGCCTCGCTGCTGGTGATTGCCATCGCCTTCATGCCGGTCTTCACTCTGGAAGGTCAGGAGGGACGCTTGTTCAAACCGCTGGCGTTGACCAAGAACCTGTCCATCGCCATGAGCGCGGTAATCGCGGTGACGCTGATCCCGGCCCTGTTGTCCATCTTCATCCGCGGACGCATCATTCCAGAGCGGCGCAATCCGGTCAGTCGCCTGCTGCAGTGGGCCTATGCGCCCATTCTGAGGCTTGCGCTGCGCTACCGGACGATACTGGTCGCACTTGCCATCTTGCTCATCGCCAGCATCGCTCTGCCGTATCAGCGCATGGGCTCGGAATTCATGCCGCCGCTGTATGAAGGCACTATTCTGTATATGCCGACCACGCTGCCGGGCATCTCGGTCACGGAAGCCGGTAAACTCCTGCAACAGATGGATACGAAACTCAAGGCGTTTCCGGAAGTCGGGCATGTGTTCGGTAAGTCCGGCCGCGCCGAAACTTCCACCGACCCGGCGCCGTTCAGCATGATGGAAGTGGTGGTGGAGCTAAAGCCTAAGGAGCAGTGGCGAGAGGGCCTGAGTTACGAAGACCTGATCGCCGAGATGGATCGTGCCTTGCAGTTTCCAGGCGTGACCAATACCTGGTCCATGCCGATCAAGGCGCGCATCGACATGCTCACCACCGGCGTGCGTACTCCCGTGGGCATCAAAATCTTCGGGCCAGATCTGAAAAAAATCGAAAACATCGGCAAGGCCATCGAGATGATCGCCAAAGACGTGCCAGGCACCCGCAGCGTTTACGCGGAACGGGTTTCGGGCGGCTATTTTCTGGACTTCGTCATCAAGCGCGATGAGATCGCCCGCTTTGGTTTCACGGTTATGGACGTCAGCAAGATGATCGAATCCGCTATTGGCGGGGAAAGCATCACCACCACCATTGAGGGACGCGAACGCTATCCCGTCAATGTTCGGTATCTGCGCGAACTGCGCGACGACCTGGATAAATTGGGACGGGTGTTGGTGATGGCGCCGAACGGCGCGCAGGTGCCCATCGCCCAGCTCGCGGAACTGCGCATGGTCAGCGGCCCCGCGATGATCCGGGACGAGGACGGCATGCTGGCTGGTTACGTCTATGTGGACATGACTGGGCGCGATGTGGGCGGTTATGTGGAGGATTTGAAGCGCGTCGTGCAGGAAAAAATCGAGTTGCCGACAGGCTATACATTGACCTGGTCAGGACAATACGAATTCATGGAACGGGTGCAACAACGCCTTAAGATTTTCGTGCCGCTGACACTCGCGATCATCTTTGTCCTGTATTACTTCACCTTCGGTTCCGTCACCGAAACGCTGATGGTGATGCTGGGCGTGCCACTGGCCCTGGTTGGCGGCGTATGGGCGCTGTATGGGCTCGGGTACAATATGAGCATCGCCGTTTGGGTGGGTTTGATCGCACTCGCCGGGGTTGCCGCCGAAACCAGCGCCGTGATGCTGTCCTATCTGGATGAGGCCGTCCGCAGACGCCAGGAAGCCGGACAGCTGCGTTCGCTCGCGGATTTACTGGAGGCCGTTCAAACCGGCGCCATGGAGCGCATCCGTCCGGTCATGATGACGGGCCTGGCGAACATCGTCGGCCTGTTTCCGGTCATGATAGCCACCGGTACCGGCGCCGACGTGATGAAGCGTATAGCCGCTCCCATGATCGGCGGCATCGGTTCGGCCATGCTGTTGACGCTGCTGGTGATCCCTGCGCTCTATGTGATTTGGCGTTGGCATAGGGATGTCAAGTTTTTGGCGGGCAAGGCTAAGGAATAAACGGGGCGGAGCTACGATGCGTAAAGTCGACGATGGTAGTGCAGACTCAGAAACAGCCAGGGTGTTCGTCATGCCGATGATGTTCCCGATCCTTACCTCAACTGGGAGCGTCTTGGTTTGTCAAAATTTTCCATAGCCGGATTTTATAATTATGTGTGGCTGTTTTGAGAATACTCAGTCAACCTCGAATTTCATTAAAGGCTCATCATCAGATGATGAGCGTGGTAAAACCAGGAGTTGTTTACTATTCTTTGAAAGGCTCCTTAACATAGACGCTAACGTACGTTTTCGTACCTTTGGACTTCAACCCCCTAATTCATCCGCATCATCCAAAACCTTGTCGTAAACTTCGCGCAGGTAAAGAACGCAGTCTATGCTTTCCAGCGGCACAGAAGCATCAAGTCCAACGGCTTCTGATAATAGCCAAACGTCACCTTGCCTTATATAGCGTTCAATAATCGGCTGGTCTTGTGTCACCAACAGGTATTCTTGCAGCGTGGCAATTTTACGGTAACGGGCGAATTTGCCACCCCGGTCATAGGCTTCGGTAGAAGGCGACAACACTTCAATCAATACCGTGGGGTTGATTAAAGTATCTACATGAGCGTCCTCAAATTGCGGTGTGCCGCACACCACAGCGATGTCTGGGTAATAATAGTTGACTGCTTTAGCGGCTTTAACGCGCATGTCGCTGATGTACGCTTCGCAGGGGCGTTTTTTGAGTTGGCTACGCAATTCTCCGGCGATATTAACAGTTATCAGGTTATGTTTGCGGCTGGCGCCCGTCATCGCATAAATATGACCGTCGTGAAATTCGCTTTTAATCGATGCGCTACGCTCCAGTGCTAGATAGTCTTCGGCGGTGTAATGGGTTTGTTGGAGTACGGCGGACATGATTAACCTCGTTAAGGGAGTGAGCCACTAGCAGTCTAGCATAGCGTTTAATGGCTGTGTAGGCTATGTAATGATGCTATCAAAAAATCCATATCTCTCGTTTGCTTGCCAAGTGCATTATCCTATGGTTCGTGACGGTTGTGCAATATGGTATAGTGAGGAATAAGCCTTCATAGAGTCTTTACAATTTACACAAGGAAACCCAAATGAATGTTACAAAAATGCTCGCCGGGCTCTGTTTAGCGGCAGTTTTAGTGCCCGCAGTTGCAGAAGAAAAATTTAAGGTATGTGCTGATCCACTGAATCCACCTTATTCGACAAAAAATAAAGACGGTTTTGAAAATAAAATTGCCGAACTGTTTGCAAAAGAATTGGGACAAAAAGTTGAATACACTTGGTTTTCTCAGCGTATCGGGTTCATTCGCAATACCCTAACAGCACCGAAAAACGAATGGGATGCTGATAGCAAAGAGTATAAATGTGACATCGTAATGGGTGTTCCGGCGGGTTATAATTTAACCTTAACTACTGCACCCTACTATCAATCAACCTATGTGTTGTTGATTGCGAAAGGACGTGGTTGGGATGATATTAAGGATGCTGCGCAATTAACCGGACTTCCTTTGCAAAGACAAGAAGCGTTGAAAATTGCTATGTTTGATCGCGGTCCTGGAACGACTTGGTTGCAAAAAAATGGTTTGCTTGATCAAGGTATTCCTTACCAATCGATGTCTGGCGATAGTGAAAATAATACGGCTATGCAGATAGATAAGGATATTAAAGCTAAAAAAATTGATATGGTTATTTTGTGGGGACCTATGGCAGCATTTGTTACTTCACAAAGTCCAAAAAACAGCTATGCAATGATTCCGATGAAATCAACGCCAGGAATAAAATTTGATTTTGCTATGGCTATGGGTGTTCGCAATGGTGATAAGGCAAGAAAAGCAGTGCTAGACAAGCTGATTGCAACTAAAGCCGATAAAATTCAGGGAATTATAGCGAGTTACCATATTCCTTTGTTACCGATTACGAAAGAAGCTGTTGGTGATGATTGATTAAAAAAAGTTAAAGGCTTAACCCTTCGACAGGCTCAGGGTGAGTGGTTCTGTCGAATGGAGAGGCGGATAAGCCGTTTATGGTTCGATACGTAAAGACACAAAATATTGTGTCTTTACCAACCTTGAACTGCCCCACTTTTTTAAGTTGAAAGCCTTAATTTCGATTAAACAAGGATACCAAATGCGCAAAGCGGTTGGCTCGCTCGTGTGGCAATTGATCCCACTGAAAGCGCCATTTCCAGTTGCCTACCGTAGTGCCGGGCGTATTCATACGTGCCTCTGAACCCAGTTCAAGAATATCTTGCATAGGGATCACCGCAAGGTTAGCGACCGATCCCAATGCGGCTTGGATGAGTGCGCAATGCAGTGAAATTGACGGATTACCCAGATAATCGTAAGCATGGTTCCTATCATGCTCATTAATACTCTGCGACCATCCTACCGTTGTGTCGTTATCATGAGTACCCGTATAGACAACACAGTTTTTTTCATAATGGTCTGGCAAATAGGGATTATCAGGCCCACTACCAAAAGCAAACTGCAAAATCTTCATGCCGGGTAAATCAAATTCATCTCTTAGCTCTTCAACCTCATCAGTAATAATGCCGAGATCTTCAGCTACCAGGGGAATCGATCCCAACTCAGCTTTTATCGCACTCAACAAAGCCTTTCCCGGCGCTTTAACCCACTCACCAATCTGCGCTGTGGGTTCTTCTGCGGGTATTTCCCAGGCCGCTTCCAAGCCACGAAAATGATCGATACGAAGAATGTCGAATTGCTCAAGCTGGGTTTGCATCCGCTCAATCCACCATGCAAAATTGGTTTTCTTTAGATATTCCCAATCATAATGCGGATTGCCCCAGCGCTGGCCTGTTGCAGAAAAATAATCAGGTGGCACACCTGCGACAACTGACATTTCACCGGACTCGTCGAGTTTAAAAACCTCGCGGTTAGCCCAGACATCAGAACTGTCATAGGAGACAAAAATAGGAATGTCACCAAACAGAAGCACACCGCGCTCATTAGCATAGGTTTTTAACGACATCCATTGCCGGAAAAAAACATACTGTTCAAATTTAATCTCTTCTATTGTCGTTGATAATCGCTGGCGTGCTTCTTTAATGGCGCTCAATTCCCTTTCCTTGAAAGGTTCAGGCCATTGATTCCAACATTGTTGATTAAATACAGTTCTAAGCGCTATAAACAAAGCAAAATCATTTAGCCAAAATGCCTTTTCCTGACAAAAAAGCGCAAAGTCGTCTTTGTCTTGTTGCTCAGCATGCTCTAAAAACCCTTTAAAAGCTTTTGTTACCAAACAGCTTTTGTTAAACGCAGAAGTTCCTTGGCATTCTTCGCAGTTTTCTGATAGCTGTAGCCAACCCAGTTTTACTAACCCATCAATATCAATTAATGTAGGATTGCCGGCATGAGCAGATAAACATTGATAAGGTGAGCCATCTGCATGGGTCATGCCTAGGGGCAGAGTTTGCCATACGCTAACCCCGGAGCCATGCAAAAAATTGATAAAATCATAGGCGTCTTGACCAAAATCTCCTTGTCTGCCAGCGCCAGGTAACGAGGTAATATGTAGGAGAACGCCCGCACGGCGTTTATTTAAAAGGTTATTCACTCGTAGTGATCTCTGGTTAGTGTTCAACGCCTGGACGCATAGCTCCACCCATGGCTGGATCACCAGAACCTTGAGTAAATGACAGCGCCAGATAAGCTGGCGGCTCTTCGCCTATTAATCGATACAGATTGGCTAAATTCAGCCGAAATTGTTTTTCAAAACTACTGACTGCTTCGCCGGGGTTGTAATCACCAAACCACCAGAACCAGTCAGAACCCTCACAAACAGCCAGCTGAAGCTCAGCTTTCTGAATTTGCTTGTCGGTTAAACAATTAGATGCCAAGGCGTTATCAAACGCACATTTTACGTCACCCAACATATCCCAGCCGCGATTTTTGTCAGGAGATCCAATCCAGGTTGAAAAGCTTCCATAAACCCAACTGCCTGCAACCACAGTCGATAAGGGTTTAATGACGGTTTTGTTTTTTAGGCAATCTGAGAATGTGGTTAATTCAATTGCCGGATGACTAGCCAGTCGACTATATAACGCACTCAGGAAATGATAGCCATTATCCGGAAAATATTCCCAGGCATTTTCGCCATCCATGATAATTGAAACTACCTTATCACCGGGTTCATGAGCAGCAATATTCTCAAGGTGATGAATAAAATCATTTAACGCATCATCGGCATGCCACTTTGAATATTCAAAGCCGATAAGGTCAGATAAGCCATCATCCCTGAAAAAACAGGCAATTTTTGTATTTTTTAGCTTAAACGGATGGTGTATGCCTGTTGGCCCCTTATTTTCAGGCAGGTTTAAACTGTTATGCAGAACTGAGCCGCCGCTTGCAGTCCAATTAAAGCCAAAATCGCCCAGTATCTTCAGTGTCTGCGCACTAATACTGCCTTCTGAAGGCCAGCATCCTTTAGGTTTGGCACCGAAAAACCGTTTAAAGGTCTGGACGCCTTTTTCAAGATGCCATGCCACTCGATCTTCACCGCCAGGATAAGCATCCAGTTCTGGTAAAGGCGCATCGGGCATTGCCTCATGGGTCGTGTTTAAGTCCAGCAACAAGGGCATAATGGGATGGGCATATGGCGTTACCGAAAGTTCAATCTGACCTTTTCTCGCTAATACCTTATATCTGCGAATCACGTTTTCCAGCAGCCCGCCGATAATCTGTATGATTTCAATTCTATCGTGCGGGGTATAATTGGAGCCTTTTTCTATTAAGTATTTTATCCTGCTATCCGTTAATTTTACTGATTCTCCCATCCATGCCAGATGATACCAAACCAAAATATCATTAATAAATTGCGCATTGACATAACACAAAGAGCCATAATGTTGCTCAAGCCACTCAGTCATCTCAACCAATTTTTTGAAAGCCGGGTAGCGGTTGATTTGCCTGTCCCGATTTGCCCGCATACAGTCTTTAACCAATTTCAAGCGATCTTCGGGATCCTCAGGAATAGCCGGGGCAATTAATGCCGCCAGTAACGGATCCGTGATTGGTAGTCCATTATGTAAATAACCACTGACCTGGTTAGCATATTCTTCAATTTGCTCCAGTAAAATAGGGGCGAAATTAACGACGGCTTTAGCATTTGGGACTGCTTCCAGATGAGCAACCATATCGACATAGTCTTTAATGACGTGCAAATATGTCCAGGGCAATTTAAATTCGCCGGATTGTAAATCCCTATATTCCGGCTGGTGCATGTGCCAGCACAAGACCAATTTCAGCTTTTTTTTGTCTGACATATTTTGTATTTTTGCAAATTACAGCCATGCAGGGGGTTGATTAAAAGCACGGTTTAAATTTAACCAGCTTGTCGTTGGTGTCTCACAGTTTCAAGGCATTAGAGTGCAACGAAACTCGGCAATGCCCGAAAAACCATAAGGGTTTCGTTGGGCGCTACACTACTACGCAAGTGCTATGCTTTATGAATGTCCACGTAACGGAAAATCAAGGTCGAGTTAGGCTAACATAGCCCGACAACTCCATCGAAAGGTTCGGTTACGCTATCGAGACTGTGAAAGTATTAGTGTGTGGAATAAAAAAACATGTTTTTTTATTCCGGTCTTAAGTAAAAACAATCACTTGAAAAATGGCAAAAACGTTTTTAAGCCCGTTTTCAGAATACTTTCACAGCCTCTATCGCTAGTCCAACCTTCACTGTGCTTTAATTGATCTATTTAAAGTCCGTAGTGTGGCCGCGTGAAATACATCTACCGGACATAGTGCAATTTTTGTCCGAGCATATCAGGCGTAACTAAAACGACGCCACCGGCACTGACATGAAACCGTTTTTCGTCTTCCGCCCGGTTTTCCCCAATAACCATGCCTTCTGGAACATCACAACCCTTTTCTATAATCGCTTTGGTAATGCGGCAATGGCGGGCAATGTTTACCTGAGGCAAAACAATAGAGTCCTGCACAGTCGTAAATGAATTGACACGGACATTTGAAAATAACAAGGAGTGCCTGATTTTTGCTCCGGAAATCACACAGCCTCCTGAAATCATCGAGTCAACAGCCAGGCCACGCCTTTCATCATCATCAAAAACAAATTTGGCAGGCGGTGTTTGTTCCTGATTTGTCCATATAGGCCAGGTGTTGTCATATAGATTTAAACCAGGGTTTACCCCGATTAATTCCATATTGGCCGCCCAGTAAGCATCTATTGTACCTACATCGCGCCAGTAACTTTGTTCGCCGCTTTGTAAGTCTAAAAATGGATACGCATTAACTATGTATTTATCAATAACGGCAGGAATAATATCTTTACCAAAGTCGTTAGTGGAGCCTGGCGTGTCGGCATCTTTAAGCAATTGCTCAAACAGGAAGTCGGCATTAAAAATATAAATACCCATAGATGCTAAAGCAGTATCGGTTCTGCCCGGCATAACAGGCGGATTTGCCGGTTTTTCCACAAAGGCTTTAACGCGTCGATTGTCATCAACATCCATTACCCCAAAGGCTGTTGCTTCTTCCAGTGAAACTTCCAAACAACCTATCGTTAAATCGGCATTTTTTTCAACATGGTCAGCCAGCATTGCGCCGTAGTCCATTTTGTAAATATGGTCGCCTGCCAATATTAAAATATGTTGAGGTTTGCGACTGCGGAGAATATCAATGTTTTGAAAAATGGCGTCAGCTGTACCTTTATACCAGGAGTCTTCATCATGTCTTTGTTGGGCGGGTAATAAATCAACATATTCACCAAATTCACCGCGTAAAAAGCCCCATCCTTGCTGAATATGGCGTATCAAAGAATCAGCCTTGTATTGCGTCAAAATACCGATCTTGCGGATGCCGGAGTTTACGCAATTAGATAACGGAAAATCAATAATGCGAAATTTGCCACCGAAGGGTACAGCCGGTTTGGCGCGCCAATCTGTCATGTTCATCAACCGCGAACCTCGGCCACCAGCTAGTATTAATGCGATTGTATTGCGGGTTAAATGACCGACATTATGATCATGCTTTTGATTGCTTGACGCTGACATTTTTCATCTCCATGTTGATATAGATATTACAAGCGTTGGTTATTTTGGTAACATTCACCGACATTCATTCTACTACTACACCGAGGCCATTCAAAGTGAAAAAGCGTTCTAATAATACACTTGACTCTGAAGCAACAAAAGCGATTGCTGCAAAGCCAGAAACGAACAAGCCTGACTCTGAATCCACCAAAATTATTGGAGAAAAAGCAACAAAAAACACACTTGTTGCTACTCCCAAGAAAAGCGTAAAACCGAATACAGACGTAAAAGTAGCGGCCGCTGAAGCTATAAAACCAGAAAAAACAGAAGCAAAAGCGGCGGCAAAAAACAGTGCAGTAAAAAAAGAAGAGAACAAGCTTGATCCTGACACTATAAAAATTATGGAAGCGAAGCATCATGATCCCTTTTCAATTTTAGGGCGTCATCCAAAGAATAATCAAATCCAAATTAAAGTATATTTGCCCTACGCAGAAACTGTTAATCTCAGTAATGGGTCAGTGCTTAACCGAATAACCGGTACGGATTTTTTTGAATATTATGCCGAGGAAGGAGAATTACCGGAGCACTATAAGTTGGTCTGGGTAGATAAAAGTGGCTACACCCACGAGGACTATGACCCATACGATTTCGGTACCCAATTTCCGGAATTTGACCAACATTTGTTTGGAGAAGGTAAGCACTGGCATATTTACCAAAAATTGGGTGGTCATTTACATACGGTTGATGGTATTGAGGGTGTTTTATTCTCAGTCTGGGCACCCAATGCCGGACGCATCAGTGTGGTGGGGGACTTTAATCACTGGGATGGTCGTTGTAACCCGATGCGTAGTCTTGGCGGTAGCGGTATTTGGGAAATATTCATCCCCGGACTAAAGACTGGTTGCCTATACAAATTTGAAATACTTAACCGCTATAGCAACGAGATTTTGCTAAAAACAGATCCTTATGGACAGCAATTTGAATTTCGCCCCAATACTTCGTCAATAATAGTCAAGGAAAAAAGCTATGCGTGGCAAGATACACAATGGATGTACCAGCGCGCCAAACACGATTGGTTGCATGAACCCATGTCTATCTACGAAGTCCATCTCGGCTCGTGGCGACGGGATAATCAAGGTAATTTCCTTACTTACAGGGAGCTTGCTGTTGAACTGGTAAACTATGTTAAACAGATGGGCTTTACCCATATTGAATTGTTGCCTATTACTGAGCATCCCTTTGATGGCTCATGGGGCTATCAAACCACCGGCTATTTTGCGCCCACCAGCCGTCATGGTACACCGGATGATTTCCGCTATTTTATCGATGTTTGTCACCAAAACGATATAGGCGTTATTCTTGATTGGGTGCCTGCACATTTTCCTAAAGATGCGTTTGCCTTGGCCCGTTTTGACGGCAGCGCCTTGTATGAGCATGAAGATCCGCGTAAAGGCGAACACCGTGATTGGGGTACGCTGATTTATAACTATGGGCGTAATGAGGTTAAAAACTTTTTGCTTGCCAGCGCAGTTTTCTGGCTGGAAGAGTTTCATCTTGATGGCTTACGGGTTGATGCGGTGGCTTCCATGCTTTATCTGGATTATTCCCGTGAAGAAAATGATTGGATTCCAAATATGTATGGTGGCAACGAGAATTTGGAAGCGATTGATTTTTTCAGGGAACTCAATACTGTTACCCATGATCTGCACCCTGGTACTGTCATGATGGCTGAAGAATCCACTTCCTGGCCGCAAGTGACCCGACCAACATGGACTGGTGGTTTGGGCTTTTCGATGAAATGGAATATGGGTTGGATGCATGATGTGCTGTCTTACATGAGTGAAGAACCCATACACCGCAAGTACCATCATGATCAGCTCACTTTTGGGATGCTCTATGCGTTTACCGAAAACTTCACCCTGCCATTTTCACATGATGAAGTAGTGCATGGGAAAGGTTCATTAGTTAGCAAAATGCCGGGGGATGAATGGCAGCGCTTCGCTAATTTACGGTTGTTATATACCTTCATGTACACTTATCCCGGTAAGAAACTGTTGTTTATGGGCTGTGAGTTCGGGCAAGGTTCTGAATGGAATGCCAACAATCAGTTGGATTGGTATGTGCTGGATTACCCGCATCACAAGGGTGTGCAAACCTTAGTCAAAGATCTAAACCAGCTCTATAAAACGCATCCGGCTTTATTCTCGCATGATTTTGATCACCATGGCTTTGAATGGATTGATTGCCATGATGTTCAACAGTCTATTATCAGTTACCGGCGTAAAAATAAATTTGAAGAGTTAATTGTTATCCTCAACTTTACTCCCGTACCCAGAGAGAATTACCGGCTCGGTGTGCCTGATGCCGGTACTTATACTGAGATTTTTAATTCTGATTCCAAATATTATGATGGCAGCAATACAGGTAACGGTGCTGTTTTATCAGAGCCTACTAAGTGGATGAATCATCCCCATTCTATTAGTCTTACCTTGCCACCTTTGGGGGCGGTGATTTTGAAGCTATAAAAGTACGTAAGGTGCGCAGTGCGCATCGATATCACTAAGGTGCGCACAAGCGCACCTTACAACTATTAAAGTGATCGTAGAATCATATGAAAAAAATACTTTTTGTTACCAGTGAAGCGCATCCTCTGATTAAGACCGGAGGTCTTGCTGATGTTTGCGGCAGTCTGCCCAAAGCATTAGCTGAATTATCTCAAGATATAAAACTGATTATTCCCAATTATCAGGCTTTAAAAACCACTGAAAATGTCCGTTTTCTTTGTTCCGTACGCGTTGATAACCGGAACATAAATATTCTTGAAACCCGTATGCCTGATAGTCATGTAAAGGTCTGGCTGGTTGATTATCCGACCTACTACAACTATCCGGGCAATCCCTACGTTGATGAACAGGGCGAACCCTGGCCTAACAATGCTGAACGGTTTGCATTGTTTTGTCGCATTGTTGTGGAAGTTGCTATGGATCGGGCGCATCAGGATTGGAAGCCTGATGTGGTTCACTGTAACGACTGGCAAACCGGTTTGGTTCCGGCATTATTGTCTCTTGAGCATGATCGACCAAACACCCTGTTTACTATACATAATATGGCTTATCAGGGCTTATTCCCTGCGAGTGCAGCCGCTACTTTAAATTTGTCCGGCAAGTTATGGCATCCTGCAGGGCTGGAGTTTCATGACATGCTGTCTTTTATTAAAGGCGGCTTGGTTTATGCCGATTACATAACCACGGTTAGTCCGACTTACGCCTTGGAAATTCAAACTCCGGAATTTGGTTATGGTCTTGAAGGGCTGCTAGAACATCGAAAAGAATCTTTAGGCGGCATTATTAACGGTATTGATCTCGAGCAATGGAATCCTGAAACTGATCCGTATATTACTCAGCAGTATTCAACCGCAACGCTCAATAAAAAACAGCTCAACAAAGCTGAGCTACAAAGAAGATTTGCGTTACCAGCTAACGGTAATATCCCTCTTTTTGGCTTGATCGGCAGACTGGTAGAGCAAAAAGGCATAGACCTGATTTTAGAAGCGCTTCCTGAAATGGTTACTATGAACATGCAATTTGTATTGCTTGGGAGTGGTGATAAAGATTATGAAAAACAGTTACAACAGCTGGCTGATTTATATCCGAATAAAATAGCAGTTACCCTTGGTTACGATGAATCGCTGGCTCATCTTATCGAGGCGGGCGCTGATGTTTTCTTAATGCCCTCGCGGTTTGAACCTTGCGGATTGAACCAAATGTACAGCCAACGCTACGGCACTATTCCTATTGTCAGAAAAACCGGCGGTCTGGCAGATACGGTTGTTGATACCTTGCCTGAAACATTAGCCAAGCACACGGCTAGCGGTATTGTCTTCAACGAAGCCAGTTCAGGATCTTTGCTGGAAGCTATTAAACGGGCCATGATTTTATTTAGCCTTCCTGATACCTGGAAGCAAATGCAGATTAATGCAATGAGCAAAGAATTCTCCTGGCAACGCAGTGCTGAACAATATTTGGCATTATACGAAAACCTTTAGGTGGAGACGCAATGTGTACGTCTCTATTGATGGAGATGACGGATGAATGAAATTCAGTTGCTGTATGTGGAAAATGTAATTACCAGAAAGAAAAAAGCTCTCCAGCAGGCGGTGACGTTTTTTATGCTGGTAGAGAATCTGGGTCATGACAAGCAGATTAATGTTAATTGGGCAGGCGAGGATGGCGTGTGGCAAACGTTGCCGGCAACCTATGACAGCAAGCTGGAAAATAATAAAGAGTACTGGCGAGCCAAGATAATACTTGATGCTACGGCAGATAAATCACTTCCGGGTAATATCGCGTTTGGACTGCACTACCAAACACAGGGCAGGGAATATTGGGATAACAAACACGGCTTGAATTATACCAGTCAGGCCGACTCTGGAATTAAAGTAGCATCTGCCCACCCCATACTGAATATTGGTTTTGAGCATAGGCTGAAAGAGGATCAGCGATACGTCCCCATTACAGTATCGGTGGATCGGTCTGTTCAGGCTAAAACAGTCACTATTCATTGGACAACAGACAATTGGCAGCATACGCATAAGACCCCTTGTCAGTTTAAAAGAAACTATTGGAATGAAAAGTCGCGTAGTAATGCCAGGAATCCAAATCAATACGGATCTCAGGTTTGGCAGGGATTGCTCAAAATAAACGATGCTTTTCGAGTGCAATACACCCTTTCCTGTGAAGGCAACGATCAGGTTTTATGGGATAACAACTATGGGAAGAATTACTCAGCCAGTCATGAGCCGCTAAATGTCATGATTCTTAATCTGCATTGTTATCAGGAAGATAACCAGGACACTAAGTTTTCACAAATTGCCAAAGCTATTAACGAGCTGGATGTTGATATAGTCTGCCTTCAGGAGGTCGCGGAACTTTGGAATGATGGGCACGGGGACTGGAATACCAACTCGGCCAAAATTATTAATGATCGTCTTGATTCACCTTATCATCTCTATACCGATTGGTCGCATATAGGTTTTGATAAATACCGTGAAGGTGTCGCTATCTTGAGTCGATACCCGATGTTAAAACAGGCATCAAAATACGTCTCAAACAGTCACAGCGCCTACAGCATTCATTCCAGAAAAGTTGTTATGGCACAAGTGCATGTTCCCTGTATGGGGCTAATCAATTTTTTTTCGGCGCATCTAAGCTGGTGGGATGACGGCTTTTCAGAACAGTTCAACAGGTTGAGTAAGTGGGCGGCTGATAACCAAACAAAGGAGGTCATTAGTACTATGCTGTGCGGTGATTTTAATATTACAGCCGGTTCGGAGGGCTATAATCTGGTGGTTAAGTCCAATGAATATGATGACCAGTTTTTAGCGGCTAAGTCTCATGGCGTATTTGAAAAAATCTTTAGAGTGAATGATCCACACTGGCAACATTATCTTGCCGATGATTATCGTATTGATTACATTTTTATGAACAAAGCGAGTGATTTACGCGTGATTTCAGGAAGCGTGCAGTTTACTGAAGAAGACTATGGCAGAGTCTCGGATCACTGTGGTTACCTTATGACGTTTGAGCCGAAGTAAATCGGGTTATGAAACGCCTGTTGACAGCTACATAGAGTCACCCAAACAATCAGTAAGGTGAATAAAAATAATAATAAAAACTTAAGGAGATGACATGCAAATTGCAGAAAACTATGCCACGCCCGTTCATGGGCATCTAGGTGGCTATTTCCAAAGGAGCAATGATTTCAATGATAAATTTGATATTCGTTGGGGGAAAATAGAGTTTGATGTTTTTTTTGGCGCTCAAGCTAATGTAAAAGTGATGCTTAAAGTGTATCGTGAGCATGGTATCTGCGAAACCTACATTATTGATACCGATCCTTTTGATATTCAATGGGATCGTCACAAGCGCAATACACGCGATTTTTATATACACCCGTTTTCCAATAATTTTGGTGCGATTAACTGTGTTAAATTTTCTTTTATTGTGCATTTGGATGAGCATTCCATCGCTTCTCAAAATGACTACATTTTTATGGATAGCCAGCAAGCACAAGATGGTCATCCTCAGTATCGAAAGATAACCGGTGAATGGGCAACCCCAAATGGCTATCGGACCTATGAACTGAATGCAGCCGACTTACAGGGCGATGTAGACTGGTATAACCACCATTTCGAGTCGTTGAACCTTATACCCAAGTTTACCAAAGGCCAGCAATACCATCCTTATCACCCCAAGCGTTTTATCCACGACCATATCGATAAGGTGATACGCAGCAAGTGGGAAAATCCTGGGCGGTTATGTACCATCAAAGTGAGTGTTGACTGCATTGATGATTATGATTTTACTTCCCATTTGATTCATGCCAGTCAGCAGGGTGTTTTGGTTCAGTGTATCGTTGACTGGCGCAAGATGACCCTCACCAACAGTCAAAATTATGCCCGATTGAAACGCGCCAGGCTTGAACTGATAGGCGTCTTTTGCACGCCCCAGCATCATCTCATTGAAGTTGAGCCGGATATGCACACTAAATTTGTTATTTTTAACGATGAGGATTGCATATTGGGTTCATTTAATATCACCTTCGATCGCTGGTGGGCTAACTGGGAATCAGGCATGACTTTTCATTCCAAGGGCGTGTGCCGTCTGCTTGATAACATATTCCAGAGTCAGCGCGGCGGTGTGAATCAAAGATATGGCATTGATCCCTTAAGCCATTTCAATCTGCTCTATACGTTCGGCAGGCATATTATGCTGAATGGTAGGCTCTACCGCCCCCATCATGCCATCCTGGCCGAAATTCATCATGCCCGGCATTCGCTCAAGCTGTGTTTGTTTTTGATGGGTGATCTGTTGGGAGATCATCATGATAGTGTGGTCGATGCTTTGATACACGCCCAGGACAGAGGCGTTTATGTGCATGTTCTTTTTAACGGGCATTTAGCCAGACAGGGGCGGATTGGTGTAGAACGATCAATGTCAGATGAGCTTAATCGCCCGCTGCTACCGGCAGTACAACGATTAAAGAACGCCGGTATTCCAGTCGGTTTGGTCTATGGGCAAGACGATCATCCCGTTCCTTATTCGCCCATTCATTCCAAATATTGCGTAATTGACGATTCGATAGTCATAGAAGGTAGCTTTAACTGGTACAACACCTCTGTTTTTTCTCACGATTTACTCGTAGTGGTTAATAATCGACAGATAGCGCAACCTTACCTTGATGAGTTTGAGCAAATACAGCGGTCATTCAGAGTTTATTATTGATTAGGCTTTTTGTTATGCAATTAGCCGCTATCCGCTTGTTTGAAAATAAATACGTTTCGAGCTGTCTTGGCTATGTAAATAATTCTGTAATAGCTGTCGTGTTATAAAGGGCAATGTTTTTAAGGAGGGGTATCAATGTCAGATGATAGTAACGGCGTAATGGATGCCGTTAAATACAATTTTGATCCAACTTATGGTTATTCGCTTAAGCAATTATTGGCTGTAAAAACGCCGAAAGAACCGAAAGATTTTGATGGCTTTTGGCAAAGGCGCTATCAAGATGCCTTAAACGTTGACCCTCAGCCCCACACGCAAATCATAAATGAAAACAGGCTGGGCTGGCGTGTATTTGATATACGTTATACCTCTACCGATAATTGCCCTATTCGAGGTTGGTTATTGGTGCCGGTTTCCGGGATCGTTAAGCGTGGCTTTATAATTGGTCATGGTTATGGTGGCCGGGATGAGCCGGACTTTCATTTGCCTTTTAACGATGCCGCCTTGTTATTTCCCTGTTTTCGTGGCTTAGGGCTCAGTGCCCAACCTTCTATTTCCGCCGACCCTTATTGGCATGTACTGCACAATATTAATCAGAGGGATCGCTATATTCTGGGTGGCTGTGTTGAAGACCTGTGGCTGGCCGTCAGTGCTATGCTGTCTCTGTTTCCGCAGTTAGCCGGACACTTAGGCTATCTGGGTATTAGTTTTGGTGGTGGTATTGGTGCTTTGGCGCTGGCCTGGGAGTCGCGTATTACTAAAGGCCATCTCAATGCGCCCACGTTTGGTCATCAACCCTTGCGTTTAAGGCTTGCAAGCAATGGCAGCGCACATAGTGTCCAGCAGTTTTATCGAACCCATAAAAAGCAGACGCTTAAGGTTTTGCGTTTTTACGACGCAGCCTTGGCGGCAAAGCGGATTGCCATGCCCATTCATTGCGCCTGTGCAAAATTTGATCCCTGTGTTGCGCCGCCCGGACAGTTTGTAATTTACAACGCATTACCAGGGGAAAAACAACTGTTCATCATGGAAGCAGGGCATCACAATTACCCAAATCAGGCACAGCAAGCGTCCGAACTCATTAATGAGCTGGATGCTTTTTTTGCATCGCTTAGTCAATAACTGGCCTACATAATTCCGGGGACTTAAATGAATCGCGAATATCACAAGTGGTGGAGTGATCGGTTGCACCGCGATATGGAGTTACTGGTATTTGGTCATGCCGGTGCAAAGGTATTGGTTTTTCCTACGCGCTTTGGGCGGTTTTACGAGTGCGAAAAAATAGGTATAGTCGAAACATTAAAGCATAAGATAGAGCAAGGCTGGATTCAGCTTTATTGCATCGACAGTATTGATGCTGAAAGTTTTTACTGTGGATGGGCGCATCCCCAGTGGCGTATTCAGCGCCATATAGACTATGAAGAATATATTTTGAACGAAGTACTACCTTTTATGCACAGCAAAAATTCGCATGCGTGTGTGATTTCTCATGGTTTAAGTCTGGGTGCATTTCATGCCGCTAATATTGCCTTTCGTTATCCGCAATTCTTTAAAAAGCTGGTTGCCTTCTCGGGCCGTTATGACCTTACCCTTAATGTAGAGTGTTTTAACGATCTATTCGATGGATACTATAATGAAGATGTTTATTTCCATACCCCCAACCACTTTTTGCCTAATCTGGAATGTTCCGAGCGCTTAAGCAAGCTAAGGGAAATGGATATCATCCTGGTAATTGGCAAAGAAGATCCATTTTTACAGAATAATGAACAGTTAAGTTCAATATTGTCGCAGAAAGGCATTAATCATCAGCTATTAGTTTGGGACGATAGGGCGCATAGTGGCCGATATTGGCGGCGCATGGCAGCACTTTATATCTAAGCTGCTTTTTCTGGATTTCTAACAATTATATTTTCAAATAATAAAAAAGGCTTTATAATGCGCGGTTCAACGGAGCATACCGCTCCTCCTTGCTTTACCTTCTTTTTAAGACAGAGAGGGGAGGCTTAACCGAAAGGAAAAATAATGCGACATTATGAAATTGTCTTTATAGTCCATCCTGACCAAAGCTCTCAGGTTCCAGCGATGATTGACCGTTATAAGTCAACCATCCAAGC
>JAYTJI010000091.1:0-4183 GCA_043731245.1 Methylococcaceae bacterium
CGCAAGGAAGCGCATGGGTTGCCGGTGTTTGATGGGCTTCCTTACGTCAGCCCATCCTACCAGCCAATCCAAATTATCCGTTGCTGTGTTTTTTGAAGCCAATCTCTCTATTGAAATAAATATCGATAACATTGCCTCACTTTTTAGATTAACGATTAAAGGGTTCGAATAAAAATGACCGATTATCGCCGCGCTTATGCTCCAGGGGCAACCTGGTTCTTTACCGTCAATCTTACTGAGCGCCAAGGTAATCACTTACTGGTAGAACATATCGATTCATTACGTGCAGCTTTTGCTTATGTAAAACAACGCCATCCTTTCCAGATGGATGCGGCGGTTGTTTTGCCTGATCATTTGCACTGCATTTGGACTTTGCCGCCAGGAGATACTGATTTTTCTACTCGCTGGAATTTGCTCAAAGGTCACTTTTCGCGATCCATCGACAAAGGTGAGAGAATCTCGATAAGTCGCGCCAAAAGAAGGGAACGGGGGTTATGGCAAAGACGATTCTGGGAGCATTTAATACGGGATGAATACGATTTAAGCAAACATATCGACTATATTCATTGGAATCCAGTTAAACATGCCTGGGCGGAGCGAGTCGCTGACTGGCCACATTCCAGCTTTCATAAATTCGTGGCGCTTGGCATTTATCCTAAAAACTGGGGGCATGATAATGAATTCGACATTGACGCAGGAGAATAATATGAACAATGCGCCTCATATCGTAGGATGGGCTGACTTTAGGATGCCCATCAAGCACGGCGGCAACCTATGCGCTTCGTACCTCAGCACATCCTACTTATAATCATGGAATCACAAAAATCTTTCGTCACCTGGTTTAGAGACTCATCGCCTTACATCCACGCGCATCGCAATAAAACCTTTGTAATTTCTTTTGGTGGCGAAGCGGTGCTGGCTGATGATTTTGATCATCATGTCCACGATTTTGCTTTGTTGAGCAGTCTGGGGATTCGTCTGGTTTTGGTTCATGGCATACGCCCGCAGATAGACCAACGTCTTGATAAGCTCAATGCACCTGCTCTATTCCATAAGCACTTGCGTATTACCGATGATCTGGCTCTGCAATGTGTAAAAGAAGCTGCCGGCTTGGTTCGGGTGGAAATTGAAGCATTGTTATCCATGGGTTTGGCGAATTCGCCTATGGCGGGTTGCGGGTTGAAAGTGGCTTCCGGTAATTTCGTCACTGCCAAACCTATCGGTGTGATAGACGGGATTGATTACTGCCATACCGGCGAAGTTCGCCGTATTGACAGCGCTGCTATCCATCAGCAACTCGATCAAAACAATGTCGTGCTGATCTCGCCGATAGGCTATTCACCCAGCGGAGAAGTTTTTAACCTGTCGGCTGAACAGGTTGCCACAGCGGTTTCGATTGCTTTAAAAGCGGAAAAATTAATTCTATTGACGGAGCAAAATTGTTGCAACCCCGATAACGACGAGCAAATCCGGCAAATGACTACCAATGAGGCAGATGCTTTCTTGCAGCAACACCCGAATATTTCCGACACTATTAGCCTACCTCTAAAAGCGGCCATTCAAAGTTGCCGTGCCGGGATTGAGCGTGTGCATTTGATTAATCGGGTTATCGATGGTGCGCTGTTGCTTGAATTATTTAGCCGTGACGGCATAGGCACACTGATTAGCTCTACGCCTTTTGAAGAATTACGCCCGGCTACGCTGAACGATATAGGCGGCATTCTGGAATTGATCAAACCGCTGGAGCAACAAGGCATATTAGCGAAGCGTTCCAGAGAGCGCATCGAAATGGAAATAGCCGACTATATCGTTATCGAGCGGGACGGCTTGATCATTGGCTGCACGGCATTGCATCCGAATGAACAAGGTCAGTTCGGCGCTATTGCCTGTCTTGCTGTGCATCCTGATTACCGGGGATCAACCCGGGGTAATCGCATGCTCGACTATGTTTATCGCAAAGCCCAGCGACTAAATCTAAAAAAATTATTTGTTTTATCGACGCAAACCATGCACTGGTTTATTGAACGCGGCTTTTTATCGTCGGATATTAACAGTCTTCCCGCTCCTGTCAAGGCATTGTACAATCCACAAAGAAACTCTAAAATTCTTTGCAAGGACATCGAATAACCTCGATCATGGCTGCCCTATCCATATTACAAATAACAGACCTGCATATCATGCCGGGGTTGGACGAGACCTTTCTGGGCATCAATACAGAGTATTATTTCCATGCCATTCTTGAACTTGCCTTTGCTGAAAGTCAGCATTTTGATTTAATTCTACTGACGGGTGACTTGGCTCAAGACCCTTGCCTAGCAAGCTACCAGCGCATTCTGAACTGCCTTGAAGCTTATAAAACGCCGTGCATTTGTTTGCCCGGTAATCATGATGATTATGAGCTTATGCAGCAGGTTTTTAATACTGAGCTGACTAGCTGTCGCAAACAGATGTTGTTTGGGAACTGGCAACTGATTTGCTTGAATAGCCAAATACCGGTGGCTCCCGGAGGCCGTTTGTCAAAGCAGGAATTATTATTTCTTGAAGACTGCCTGACCGGCAACCTGAATCATCATGCACTGATCGCAGTACATCATCATTGCCTGGAAACTAAAAGTGCATGGATGGATACCATGATGATAGAAAACAGCCAGGAGTTATTGGAGATCATCAAACAACATCCACAAGCAAAAGCCATCACGAATGGACATATCCATCAAGTCATGGATATTACCATCGGAGGTGTCCGTATCCTGGGTACGCCTTCAACCTGCTTCCAATTTACACCGGAAAGCAAAATCTTCAGTCTGGATAAGAGCGCACCGGGTTATCGCTGGCTAAAACTGTATACGGATGGATGGATTGAATCTGGAATTACCCGATTATCCGAGCAGTTAATTGGCTTGCAAACGGATACGCAGGGTTATTGATGTTTAGTGTAAAGGGCTAAGCAAAGCAAGGAAAAATTGAAGAATTCTTTTTTCTGAGAGGATAATGGAATCAAATCTACTTGTACGACGCCAGAGGAAGTAATATGCCTTACAAAAGCATTTCAGACCTACCTAAGCCTGTACGCGATCATCTGCCGACACATGCTCAGGTGATATTCAAGGAAGCCTTCAACAACGCATGGCACGAATATGCTGACCCCGACAAGCGCCGTGGACATGATTCGCAAGAAGAGGTCGCATTCAAAGTCGCCTGGGCTGCGGTCAAACATCAGTACGTGAAAGGCGAAGATGGTAATTGGTATAAGAAATAATTTATCAGGAAAAAACTTAATGTTATCAACATGTAACAAGCGCTAACGGGAATTTAAGTTCCCGTTCGATTACCCTAAAAACCGTAGGTGAGCATTCCAAATGGGTGAGTGCGTGGAAGCCGTTCATGCTTCGACAAGCTCAGCACGAACGGCTTCCAAAAGCTTTACAACTCAAATTCAGACGGATCAATCCCTAATTCCTTGGCTATTTTGACGGCTACCTTTTTTTCATGGTCATCAAAATTACCATCAGAAGAGGCAATGGCGATAATCATGCGCACCAACAAACGTGAGGCTTCAGTATTGGACTTCATTTTACCTATGGCTTGATAAGCCTTGGCCTCGCCGATGTCTTTATCAAATTCCAGTTGTCCGACAAAGTCTTGAAACGCTTTAATCACATCGCTGGTAGTAAAAATAGACAGCGCATCATTGCTTTCGATGAATTTGATCATTTTTTGTTTTTCTTCCGGACTGATACTACCATCAGCCATTGCAACCAGCGCTGATCCTGCCATCGCCGCATTTAGAAAATCCTTGTTTTTAAATTTCAAGGCCTCTGTTTTTAATTCATTAGCTTTGGTTTTTAGTTGGCTAAGAAAATTATCGAAACTCATTAGTGTTCTCCTGGTTTTATGTGGGGTTATGTTTACTTGCTTGCATTTTAAATCATTAAACCGATAGCTCGGCGTATTCTTTCACTGACAATGTATCTTTGACACCATAACACATTTCTCGATGGATAATGCTTTCCGCCCATTGCTGATGGGTTGCCACTTCACACATGGCATTGTGCATTCTGAAAACCGCCGGGGCATTCTGGTCAATTAGACTGATTGCCATCTCGTAGTCTTCGACATCAACAGCGTAGGTGGCTTCAATGGCCGGTATTTGTGTGGGATGAATGGCGGTTTTTCCTATTAA
>JAYTJI010000092.1:0-4285 GCA_043731245.1 Methylococcaceae bacterium
GCGTGAGCGAAATGAAGGTTATTAGTCCGCGATAGCCATAGTGCATGTGTTTTCAAGAAGCGAAGCGTAGCAAAAAAACAGGCTTTATGAAATGGTGCAAGTCATTGCGTAGTCATGTTTCAACGGGTGTGATTAAAAGTGCGTTTAATCCACCACACTTACATCCATTTCATGGAGGGTGGCAGGTTAAGCCTATGCTGGGGCTAAAACCGCACTTTTAATTGCACCTGTTCTTTGAAAGGTTACATGGCGGCTTAACTATAAGAATAAATTTAAAATCCTGGTGCTGCCCTATAGGAATATTTCGAAGAGAGTTATCTGAAAATGGCATGATAGCGCCTTGATTATTCAGTCTTTTTCATGACTAAAAGACATCAACGCGATAATCAGAAAAATAATTACCAGCACCGGCCAAAAATAAGGAGCCATAACGAAACAAACTGCTAATGCAACAAATAGCGTACCCAGAAACATAAACACGCCGATACCCAAAAACAGCAATACCGTAAGGATAATGGTGAGCCCAAAAATCACCAGAAATGTCGGGATGGCTGCAAAGCTGACTAACGAGTCGGGAATAGGCTGGCCATTGATTATGACACTTAATTGCCCTACTTCAGGATGAAATAAGTAACTCAAAACGGCAATGACCGCGCCGACTATCAGTACTTTTGTAATCAGTTTTGTATTGCGTTGAGCTTCCATAAATAATAGCCTTCATAACGTTTAAAACGGCGGTAGAAACCAGTTTAACACTACATCTTCAAAAAATTACCAGTCGGTGGGCTGCCGATAATTTTCTGATAAGACCTGTGTGTCGTAATGGCATAACCTGCTTATCCTTGAAAAAGCAATAATTATCAATGGCTGTCTTTATACCGTAGGCTCATTTTAACCATCGACGAACCCAAAATGATCATATTAATACCTAAAAACAAACCTAATAACCAATGAGCTGTTTCAGACCAAAACGCCAGGATAATTAGCGCAAAAACCAGCGCCGTTACACCACTAAAAAGAACAAACTGCCAATGCGGCAAAGGACGCATCATTAATGCCAAATAAATTTTGAAGATACCTTCGAGTGCAAAAAACAAGGTCATCATCATCGTGAGTGTAAGCACGCCTGCGATCGGATCAGCTATGAGAAAATAACCCACAATAACTTGCAATAGCCCCAAACCTAACCATAAGCCAAAACCGGGCATGTCTCGAAAAAATAAGGCCCGACTTACGTGAACGATACCTCCAAATACAATAATCCAGCCCAAAAAAAGGACGATGACTGCGGTAAAAAACTGAGGAACTATAATGGCACTAAAGCCAAGGAGGATGAAAATAATGCCTTCGATTAAAAATAATCGCCAATGTGCTTGTAAATATTCCAGCATTTTTTGTTGCACATGCGCCAGTTCAGTTGCGATGGTGTTTGTATCTTTCATAATATTTTTCCCTCGTAAAGCGGTTGCAGTCTGATCGAACTATACAATGCTATTTGTTCTGACCTCAAATTCAGGCATAGCTTTATATGAAACATTTAGCTTTTTGCTGACTACATTCTCCTGATTTTGCGAGTGCCCCAATTACTAACGCAAAAAAATCAGGGCAGATCATAGGATCCACCCTGACTAATTTTAAATGATGCAAGTAATCGTTAGATTATTTGGCCATTTTTTCATGAGTTGCTGCTGTCTTTTCATGTTCTTTGGCCAGCGCCTCATGGTGTTTTGCCATGGCTTCATGGTGTTTTTGTAAGTCATGATGCCCCGCTTTTTTATACTCAGCCGCCACCGATTTATGATGCTCTGCCATCGCTTTATGATGCTCCGCATGTTGCTTATGAAGTGCGGCTGCATCTTTATGCTCTGGAGCTGATGTTGCTGGCGCAGTGATATTAGCAGGGTGTTCAGGGGCAGGTGAAACTTCCGCAAATAAAGGTGCAGAAACAAGACCCATACAAGCAGCCAAGGCTAAACTAAGATAAGTATTTTTGTTCATAGTCATTCTCTCTTGTGATAAGCATTAAAAAATAGTTTTATGAATTTTAGAAATCAGGTTTTATTACTGGTTAGTTCCTCCTTCTCCGGTAGCGGATGGTTTGTGATGACTTTGTTGAGGGATTTGATCAAACTTGGTCATTTGATCTTTTGTAAGCACGCCTTGCAATCGGGTTCTTTTTTCCTCCCTTATTGCCTTGAACTTCCCTTTTTCTTCATTAATAATAGCTTCAACCTTGGCTTTTTCTGCTTCATTCAGTCCAAGATCATTTGTTATGCGCTCGATTCTCGAACCCTTTTCTGATGGTAAATTTAAATTACCTTGCTGTGATGGTGCAGCAAAGGAGGTCAGTGGAAAGCTTAGGATCAATAGAATACTCACAAGTTGCTTATTCATTTTTGTTACCTCGGTTATTAAAAGCCAGTTATTTACGTGATGTAATTAATTAAATGATGTTTCTTCCAGATGGTGAAAACCCTGAGAACAGCTAATGCCCGCTCTATTACCCACACACTAGTTTAGCGGAATGATCAACCTGCTTTACCAGTAGTAAGTGCCTTTAAACGGTTTTTAAGTTGTGAAAGTTCATCCTTTACTTTTTGCCAAGTGGCTGCTGATTGCTCAGAAAAAAGGGTCTTGTGTATGGCATCAATTTCCTTATACAGCGTTTTGTAGTCATCTTTATTTCCATAGCCCAACAGTTGCGCCAGCTCTAATTTATCTTTCGCTGCATCGGTAAATTGTTGAATCTCCACTCTGTTTTTTTCTTTCGATAAATCATCCCTGTGTTCTAACCCGGCAGCTACGGTTAATAATTCCTCAGCGCGAAGAACGGGCAGAGGCATAATTTCGATTGTAACCACCAAGGTATCTAATACATTGTTTAGATCGACCACGGCCTGATCGATTTCCCCTGATTCAATGAGTGGAATGACTTGTTTGATAGTAGCAGGATACGTGCCTAGAGGGATGCTGGTTGTGGTAACCCTAATTTCACTTGCCATATCCGATACAACTTGTCTGGCGCTTTGTAGCTTGCCGTGTTTGAGCAACTTCTCAACTTCGTCAATAGCGTTTGCGACTTCCTTGTTATCACCTTCAAAATCGAACACATCGGCTTCAACATCGGCAGGAACTAAAGCCAAGCCAGGATTTTTAGCTAAAAGGTTATCTAACTTACTGGAAACGCCTCGTAGAATGGTTACTGCGTCCTTTGTGTCTTTATTCTCTAAAGCTACTATCGCTTTTTGTGTTTCTGATTCTACTTCTACAGCTTCACTAGCAATTTGCTGGGCCTTTTCTTTGAGAATTTTATGTTTTGTCGCTGCCGATACCCTGTCAATTGTGGTTGCAGGATGTGGTTTTGGTGTTTCGGTTTTAGCAAAACTATTACTGGCAAGAAAAGTAGCTCCTGAAGCTAATAAAATGTAGATTGCCATTTTTTTTTGATATTGATTTTTATTCATTACTTTTCCTCTGATTAGTTTTGAAAGGTCATTTTCACCCCCCAGCGCGTCAATACTATGCACTGGATATTACAAGTTAGTAAGCTATTTCCGTGCCACACTATGAAACACAAAGTAACTCTAATTAAATCAATAGTAAACATTAAAATTGAAGGGGATTGACTAAATGGATATTGAAAGCTATTGGTTTAAATAAACCGCATTGGATGGTTTATTTAAACCAATTTATTTTCACAGGATTAATAGCATCAAAATTTATTGAATCACAAGAATGTAATCATTATTGTGTGGCTTACACACCATTTTAGTGTTTAAGTGTGTGATCATTAGCTTGGCAAATTCAAAATAATAAAAATAGTAGACTTAAATAATGATATTTTAAATCGTCCTTTTTAACTTCTTCTCAAGTGATCGTAAATGTCTGGAAATCAAGAAAATCATTCCAAAGAACAACTGGCCGGGTTAGCTTTAGGTGCAATTGGCGTCGTTTTTGGCGATATCGGTACTAGCCCTTTGTACGCTCTCAAAGAAGTTTTTCACGGTGGCTTACCGATCGATAAAAATCATGTGCTCGGTGTTTTATCCCTGGTTTTTTGGTCGTTAACATTAGTTGTAACCACCAAATACGCGGTTTTTATCATGCGTGCCGACAACAAAGGCGAA
Source organism: Methylococcaceae bacterium (assembly GCA_043731245.1). Lineage (GTDB taxonomy): Bacteria > Pseudomonadota > Gammaproteobacteria > Methylococcales > Methylomonadaceae > Methylobacter_C. The sequence goes on from JAYTJI010000092.1 coordinate 4,128, forward strand.
GGTGGCATTATGGCGTTGATGACGCTGGCACTTCATGGTTCTCACGACAATCCCGGCAGGATGCGGTTTATCGTCACCATCGGTTTATTGGGTGCGGCGCTGTTTTATGGCGACAGCATTATCACGCCGGCCATTTCTGTACTCAGTGCCGTGGAAGG
>JAYTJI010000093.1:0-1581 GCA_043731245.1 Methylococcaceae bacterium
GGACTGTTCCTCCCTGTTTTCCGAGTTCCTGGACAGAATTCAACAGCAAGTTGAGTAGCGCCTGACGGAAATCTGTTTCCGGCAGCATGGATTGGAGATTAGGCGGGATTGTGCAAATCAATTTGACGTTCTCATTTACTTGATACTTCAATAAAGTTAACAGTTCGCTCACCAGTTTCGAAATATCAATTATCCTGGCGGTTTCCGGCTGCTGTTTTGAAAAAGCCAATAAATCGTTTAGGCGATGTGTCAAACGCTTAATTTCCGCGCTAACTAAAGGTAATCGCTGCGCAATTTCCGGATCTTCACATTCGTCGCACATGTTTTCTAAAGCGGCCTGAATGCCCGCAAGCGGGTTCCGTAGCTCATGCGCAGCACTCGCTGCCAGTTCGCCCACGGCTGCCAGACGCTCAGCGCGTGCCAGCGTGTGGCTTTGTTCAAGTAAGGTGTGGGTAGCGCTACGTATTTCCCGCTCCAGTGTTTGTGTGTAAGAGGTGTGCTCGTCTTCCAATTCCGCCAAACGTCTGATAAGACGGTTATAACTGCTAAACAACGGTTGCATCAAGGGGTCTTTGCGATTTTCAGCTATGGGTTGCATTTCTCCATCAGTCAGCCGTTTTAATAATTGCTCCAAGGCATTGAGAGGGGATAGAATTTGCCGCCTGAAAAACACAATGCCAAGTAAAAAAGCGGGCAGTAGCACGGCAATTGGAATAAACACGGCAAAATTAAGTTCAAGCCTGCTGTCTTGATAAACTTGTGTGAGTAGTTGTTCCTCGTTTGAGCGCTGTAGATTAAGTATGTTTTGTGAAACTAACAGAACCTGCGATACATCCTGGCGATTTCCCTGTTCAATATTTAAGAGCAACGCTTTGATTTCATCCAGCAATACGCCCGTACCGTTTTCACTTAACCGCCGATCAGCAAAAAAATGGCTGATTCTTTCGCGTAGCTCCTTATTTTTAGGAGCTGCTTTGATTTTTTCGCCCGGAGCATGTATCGGTGCGTTTAAAAGATCAAAAACCAATTGTTCAAGTTCATGACCTTGAATAATGTCCTGTTTGATATTATCGATTCTGCTCAGGTTTCGCCAGGTGATGCTGCCTAAAGCAAACAGCTCCACCATCACTAACATACCTAATACAAGGCTAATAATAACAATTGGTCGGTAAAGTATCTTGTGCATAAAGGTTGCTTATTTTGATAAAAATAACTACTTTTTTCCGTAAATTTTGAGCACTAATTCATAAAACCAGTTTGGGCGAAATGCCACCACCCACATTAACAATAGACCGAAAATAGGCACTGGACCAATTTCAAGTATGGTAATTACTATAAGAATAAGAAAACACAAAATACGCATAGTTTATTTACTTCGCTCATTGCAATAGATAGGGTTACGGGAGCTACATAGCCGATAACTATACGCTTTCTTTGTTAATATAGCCTATAAGATACAGTCACCAAGCCCATCATTTTTTCATCAACCCAAGCAATCCTGACATCAAGGCCAGCGGCGTTGGTGGGCATCCGGATATAACCATATCGACGGGAATAACATTAGCCACCGCACCGCAACTG
>JAYTJI010000094.1:0-4339 GCA_043731245.1 Methylococcaceae bacterium
TTGTCAAATGCTGTACGCAGATCCGGGTTAAGGATCGCATTTGTGCCTGAGCTTCTGGCCGCAACACCTGCCTATACGGATATGAAGCAGACTCTGGAGTTCACGACCCGCCAAATGTTAATTACCAGGATCTACATGCCTGTGGTTTGGTGGCAGACTATGCTGGGTTTCTTTTTATATAGCGCTATATTTTGGAGTGGATTGGTGGTGGTCATCGTGGACATCCTGCGGGGTATCCCTATTACCATCCTTCCTCTACTACTGATGCTGATTGTAGCTCAATCGGCTTGTAATGCCTGGGTTGGCTTGACTATAGCCATCCATTGTCTGCCCGAATACCGTGTAACCCTGGTTAAAACGCGCTGGGCTTTTGTCTTCATGGAACCGATTATGGCGCTGCTTTATCTTTACAATATTGTCGCGTCTTCCTTACATCGTCGCATCGTTTGGCGCGGCATTATTTACGAGATGATTTCAGCTCAAGAAACGAAAATTGTACGTCCAAGTTGAGATGATACTGAAGTCGATACCTTAGGGTATTAGCTTGTTATTGAAATGTGATATTCACTTATCCGGGAGATGATTTTATGATAAATAATCCAACTTACGCTTTTGTTACCATTGGTAGCGGTTCCTACCTTGGTTCTACTGTCCGTGATTTGACACTTGCCAATCACTTACACCGGCGGGGCAACAAGGTAGTCGTTTACTGGATGCTGGAATGTAATCCGGATCTTGTTGATGAGGGGATCGAGCAGAGAATGCTCTGTCACGGAACCCGTTACCAATTTCAACAACCCTCCGAGTTTTTGGATAGGGTTATCGGTGGGTTGATTTTTCTGCTGCCGCAAAAACTTCGGGTTCGGGTTACCCAGGGGTTTCTTGTTAGCTTAGTAGACAGACTTCTGAAAAATCTGATCCGATCCCTAAATGCAACGCCGGAAGGTGACGCGCTACTCGTAAAGCGCTTGCTTAAATACATGGTTAAAGATCGGGTAGATTACCTCATGATGAGCTTTGCCTCAATTGGCCCTTTGGCGCTGGCGGCAAAAAAAAGCGGCAGGCATTCTTTTGAATATCTGGTGACTTTTCAGGGTGATGAAGATTTTGCCAACTATGCCCGGCAGGTTGGGGTGTTCGATAGATATCAGCAGCAGCTGGATGAAGTCTTACGCTGTTCGCCCTGGCCCGCAATCGTTGTGAGTCAGGATTATCTCAATCGTATTGTTGATGATATAGGCGTTGATGCTTCAAAGCTGCGGGTAGTTTATAACGGTGTCGATCTTCCTGAACAAAACGACAAACCAGCCTTTTCAATTCTCAAAACCGTTTTTCCAAACCTCAATGAAAGCATTCCAATCGTTACTTATGTCGGTCGGCAGGATGTCGAAAAAGGTATCGATCTCCTGCTTTATGCAGTCAAACTACTTGAGGCTCACCAGATTCCGATGCAACTTGTCATTTGCGGCTCCACGGCTAAAGGGGTGTCGTACCAGAATATAATGGTTAGTCTTACCGATTATCTACGTCTTACTATTTATCACAGCGGCACGGTTGCGCCGGAAGTGCGGAATGCCCTTTATGCACATAGCCGGTGTATAGTCTATCCATCTATCAACCGGGAGCCTTTTGGGCTGGTTGCGGCAGAGGCAATGAGCTACGGCACACCGGTACTTGTTCCTGATCACGGTGGTATCACCGAGGTAATTCGCTGGGCAGGAAAAGTGGGCGGGTTGACCTTCAAAACCTGGGACAGTGGGAGTTTGTCCGGGCAGCTAGAGCGCTTACTTACGGATGACATACTCTATAAGGAACTTGCCGGCAACACCCGGGCGATTGCGGGAAGGTTTAGCGCCGGTCAAATGACCGACGATGTATTGGAACATATCGGCGTTAAGATAAGTAAAAACAGCGTCAAGCACGCCGTAAGTCGTCCACAGGCTCCGTTGACAGGTGATAAAGCCAGAGCCATATCCGGTGCATAACGATGTGCTTAATAACTTGTTTTTGATGCTGCATTCACATTTGAAATGTCAAACTGCGATCAAAGCATCCATTAATAGGCATGGTCTACGGGGAATTCCACCGCTAGACCAGCCGAATCTATTCACCAGGAGGTGTTTATGCCTGATTTTTCGAAACGGTCGTACTTAGCCGAGTTGTTGGATGCTCCGGGAATTCCAGCGCTTGATTTAAACAGAAATTTATATGAGATTGAACAAATCAATAAACTGCTGGGCGGTTATGAGCCGACGCTAAAAGGCATTCAATATTTCCTGGAAAAATATCCTGTCAGAGATGAGCCTTTGCGAATTTTAGATGTAGGGTGCGGCGGCGGCGATACACTGAGGAAAATTGCTTTGTGGGCGCAATACCAAAATCTTGATGTCGAATTATACGGCGTTGATTTACTTGATACGGCGATAGCTTATGCAAAAAACCAAAAAAGTGCCCTGCCTATTCATTATAAGGTGTCTGATTTCAGGGAGTTTAAGGCAGATCAACCTTTTCACTTAGCCATTTCGTCCTTATTTTGCCACCATTTGGACGAAGAGACCTTGGTTTCGGTTCTTAAAAGTCAGCTTAAAATGACTCAGTGGGGCGTTATTGTTAATGATTTGCAGCGTCATCCCATTGCTTATTGGAGCATTAAATGGCTAACTGCTTTGTTTTCAAAATCTTATTTAGTGAAGAATGATGCAGCCTTATCCGTTTTAAAGGCATTTAAAGAAGACGATTGGCAGGAAATACTTCGGAATATTGGGGTGGATGCGTATCAAATACAATGGATTTGGGCTTTTAGATATTTAGTCATTATTGAAAACGCTTAACGTTTCTAATCTGACGCTTAATTATATCCTCTCAACCATGTTACTTTTTTCATGATGTGTAAGGTTCATAAACAGTATGGCGAAATTTCTTTTTGCAAGTGTACCGCTGACAGGCCATATTAATCCGGGACTTCCTATTGTCCGGGAGTTGGTTAATCGCGGACACGAAGTGGGGTGGTATACAGGTAAGTATTTTCAGGAGGAAGTCGAAGCGAGAGGGGCACGTTTTTTTCCTCGTAAAGCAGCCCGTGACTTCAATGCACTATATATCGATGATGAGTTTCCAGAAAAAAAAGGTTTGAACGGCCTGGCCTCACTCAAATTTGACGTTAAACATCTGTTCCTCGATTCCATTCCCGGCCATCTTGCGGACTTGAATGAGATATTGAATCACTTCCCTGCTGATGCAGTGGTATCGGATGCCGCTTTCTTCGGAATGGAAATCCTGCATAAAGATCTGCAATGTGGGTGGGCGGCCTATGGTATTAGTTGCCTATGCTCTCATAGCGCAAACGTCCCTCCTTTCGGGAGTGGCATTAAATATAGCCAATCGGTTTTCGCCCCTCTACGCAATCGCCTGTTGAACTATTTTGTTGAACAGGTGGCCGGTCGCGATGTTATGGAATATTACGACAAAATAAGATCAGATCTTGAATTGGAGCCTTCTCCTAACTATTTAGCAAATGTAATTATAAATGGGGTTGATCTGTTTATTCAGCCATCTGTCCCTGCCTTTGAATATCCTCGCAATGATCTGCCTCGCACAGTACATTTTGTCGGTACCTATTTACCGCAAACTTTAGCGCCCTTTCTTCCGCCGGCATGGTGGGAAGAGTTGCAGTCAGCGCGTGCAGTCGTGCATGTAACCCAGGGAACGCTGTCTACCGATTATTCGGATTTACTGATTCCGGCCTTACAGGCATTAGCAAACGAAAATTGCCTGGTGATCGCTTCCACCGGAGGAAAACCGGTAGAAATGTTGGGTATGGATTCTATACCTAAAAACGTGCGTCTGGCACCTTTTATTCCTTATCAACATCTTTTGCCCCTGGTCGATGTTATGGTTACTAACGGCGGTTATGGGGGGGTACAATTGGCGCTTGCAAACGGGGTGCCTCTTGTTGCGGCGGGCCAGACCGAAGAAAAGCCGGAAATATGCGCCCGCATCCAATGGAGCGGCGCAGGTGTTAACCTGAAGACGCAAAAACCGACCCCCGCCAGAATTAGGCAAGCTGTCAGGAAAGTATTGGAAAATCCAAGCTTCAAAAAAAATGCCCAGCGACTTAAAGCAGAATATCAGCAATACGATTCATCCAAACTGGCTGCCGATTTGTTGGAACAACTCGCCTACACAAAGCGTCCAATCTTGCGCTAAAGGTAGCCAAACATTTCACGGGCGAAACTTCACAAACTGAAGTTTCCCAGTTTTTAAACAAAGCCAATCACGCTGGCTACACCGGATAGAGATTTAATGCAGGGTTTGTGTAATTTATAGCAAACCCCAATTT
>JAYTJI010000095.1:0-1699 GCA_043731245.1 Methylococcaceae bacterium
CGTAAGGAAGCTGATCAAGCCAATGCTGCCAAAACCCGTTTTTTGGCATCAGCCAGTCACGATCTACGTCAACCTATTCATGCTTTAGGGCTATTTTTCGCTGAATTGTCGGATCGGGTGCATAGCCCCGAAACGGCTTTAGTGATAGGGCAAGTTGAGGACTCAATAGCGGCCATCAACTCCATGCTGAATGCTTTACTGGATGTTTCCAAGTTGGATGCCGGGATTGTCAGACCTGTTATTGAGCCGTTTGCTTTAGGCGAGCTGTTTGCACGTTTGCAAGCGGAATTTCAGCCGATTGCATTGGAAAATCGTAACGAATTGCTCATTCGTCCCGCTTTAGCAATAGTCAATACTGATCCGGCGATGCTGGAACGGATGCTACGTAACTTGATAGGCAATGCGCTGCGCCATACTGAAAACGGGCGTATTTTAGTAGCTGCCCGTCGGGACGGGCAACAGGTTAAAATTCAGATTTTAGACAACGGCCCGGGCATTCCTAAAGACCAACTTGATGATATATTTATTGAATTCCATCAACTACATAATCCCGCGCGGGATCGAAGACAAGGACTGGGATTAGGGCTGGCTATCGTCAAACGACTGGCCAACCTGTTACATCATGAAGTTAAAGTGGTCTCGCGTTTGGGACGCGGCTCCTGTTTTTCAATTACCTTGCCTTTGGCTCCTGCAACAGCAGAGTGTAAAGCCAGGAAGTTTATTGAAAGGGCGGATCGGCCCTGTTACTCATTAACAGGACGCCAGGTGTTGGTGCTGGATGATGACATTGCCGTTTTAGAGGGCATGCAAGGATTACTGAGCCGGTGGGGATGCCAAGTAATTACTGTCCGCTCTCCAGTCGAAGCAGAGGACAAACTCGCCGCCAGTGAGCAGAGGCTGGAATTGCTGATTATCGATTACCGTTTGCCTGATAATGTTTCCGGTATTGATGTCGCAAGGCGTATCCAAAACCGTTTGGGTTACCCGGTTTCGGTATTAATTATTACCGGTGATACCGGCCCGGAACGTTTACGGGAGGCGGACGCCAGCGGTTTTCCGCTGTTGCATAAGCCGGTACAACCTGCCAAGCTGCGTAGCACCTTACAATATTTAATCAGTAAACTGAGTGTCTGATATAACTATATTGTATCGCTCCGGGTGGCAGCGATACACGGGCTAATGATTTTGGTTTTTGGCTGGCATCAACCCAAGCCGCGCAGCTTCCATTACCGCCTCGGTACGGTTTCGGGCTCCCATTGCACGCAGGATAGCGGCGACATGAAGTTTTACAGTTCCTTCCGCCACATTCAATGTTTTGGCGATTGATTTGTTGGGCAAGCCTTGCGTCATCAGTTCAAGCACTTCAATTTGGCGGCATGTTAATAAGGTTTGCGGCGGATTGTCATTATCGCAGGCGGCAACCAGAGATAGTGCAGACAGACCTGACTTGCCGAGCAGCCTGGGTGGGATATAGACATCGCCCTCCAATACAATACGCAATGCGGCCAGCATCTCATGGCTACTGCATGATTTTGGAATATAGCCGACAGCGCCATTATCCAAAGCCCGCTTAACATGCGCAGCAGTTTCTGAGCCAGATAGCACAACAATAGGCGCCGTGGGTGCCAATTCGCGCAGGTCAGGCAAGGCAGTCAGCCCGTCTACACCCGGCAAATCGATGTCCAGCAAAACCAGATCA
>JAYTJI010000096.1:0-1732 GCA_043731245.1 Methylococcaceae bacterium
ATGTAATGTTTACAAGCCTTTCTTGGCGGCTGGGTTCCGGCAATCCCTGCCGGAACGACGAATTTTGGGGCTAGCTGAAGCATCTTGCTAATCAGGAGCAATAATGATGCGTGCCAGATGTAGTACTGGGTTTGGCCGTAAATCCCTCCATCCTTCGACAGGCTCAGGACGAACGGATTTACTATCACAAAGCTTCTATGAAGGTTTACACCCACGGTATTTCACATAGAGCCAAAATCACTTATGCAACCCAAAAAACTCCACCAACATCTTTATTTCCAAGTATTGACCGCCATCACTCTCGGCATTCTGCTCGGGCATTTTTATCCTGAAACAGCCACAACCATGAAGCCACTTGGTGATGGCTTTATTAAACTGATCAAAATGATTATCGCGCCGATCATTTTTTGCACGGTAGTAACGGGCATTGCAGGTATGCAGGAGTTGGACAAAGTCGGGCGCGTGGGTTTTAAGGCTTTGCTCTATTTTGAAGTGGTTAGCACCCTGGCATTGCTTATCGGATTGCTTGTGGTACATGTGATTCAACCCGGTGTGGGCATGAATGTTGATGTAAGTACACTGGATACCAAAAGCCTGAGCGCATATACCGAGGTGGCAAAAACTCATAGCACCGTTGATTTTTTGCTTAATATCATTCCTGCCAGTGTCGTTGATGCCTTTGCCAAAGGCGATATATTACAAGTATTGCTGTTTTCATTGCTGTTCGGTTTTTCTCTGGCGGCGATGAAAGAAACAGGTACTGAAGTCGTTCTTTTTATCAACAAAGTGTCCCATGCCCTGTTCGGCATAGTCGAAACTATTATGAAGCTGGCACCCATTGGTGCCTTTGGCGCTATGGCCTTTACTATCGGCAAATACGGTATTGCTTCACTGGCACCACTGGCAAAATTGATGGGTAGTTTTTATCTCACCTGCCTACTGTTTATTTTCATTGTCCTTGGCCTTATCGCCAGATATACCGGATTCAGCCTACTCAAATTCATCATTTACATAAAAGATGAATTGTTAATTGTGCTTGGCACTTCATCTTCAGAATCGGTACTGCCGCGCATAATGACCAAACTGGAAAAACTGGGCTGCTCCAAATCAGTGGTCGGTTTAGTCATTCCAACCGGCTATTCATTTAATCTGGATGGCACATCAATCTATCTGGCAATGGCCGCCATCTTTGTTGCCCAAGCCACCAACACACAGCTGACTATGACACAGGAATTGACCATACTCGGGGTGCTGCTACTCACCTCAAAAGGTGCAGCAGGCGTGACGGGTAGCGGTTTTATTACCCTTGCCGCCACGCTTTCGGTTGTTCCGACCATTCCCGTTGCAGGGCTTGCTCTGATACTCGGTATCGACCGTTTTATGTCCGAAGCACGCGCACTGACCAATCTTATCGGCAACGGCGTTGCCACGGTAGTTGCCGCCAAATGGGAAAATGAACTGGATGAACAACAATTACATACCATGCTTAATTCCATAAGCATTAAAGATAAAGGTTAAGGTAACTCGCAAAAAATAAAAGATTGTAGGAAGCGCATTTAACTTTCAATCTGTTTATATGAATGGAACATGAACCTAATGTATCCAATAAGGAAACAATCCATAAATACCTAGAGCCATTGTCAACAATAGCTATCTTGACTATAGTTACATCGTAATTTAAACAAACCTTTTCAATTTTTACGAGGATTTACTTATGAACGACTTTTACAAA
>JAYTJI010000097.1:0-8137 GCA_043731245.1 Methylococcaceae bacterium
ACTAATCCTGCTTTGGAAATTATAGCCTGTGCTGAGAAAATCCACGCCAATGACATTGCTGCCAATCATAAAATGGGCGAACTGGGAGCCGATCTTTTAGCCGGCGCTAAAGGTGTCATGACGCATTGTAATACCGGCGCTTTAGCCACGGGTGGTTATGGCACGGCGCTCGGTGTTATCCGTAGCGCCTATCAAAGACAGGCCATCAATGTGTATGCCGGAGAAACCCGCCCTTGGTTACAAGGTGCAAGATTGACCGTTTGGGAGTTGGCGCAAGACGGAATACCCGCCACGCTACTTGCCGATTCAGCCGCAGCATGGCTGATGAAATCAAACGCTATCGACTGGGTCATCGTAGGTGCAGACCGGATTGCCGCCAATGGTGATACCGCTAATAAAATAGGCACTTATTCTTTAGCTGTACTGGCTAAACAGCATGGTGTTAAAGTTATGGTCGTCGCCCCTACAACGACCATCGATTGGGCTATCGACAACGGCGATCAAATAGAAATCGAACAGCGCAATCAAAATGAATTATTGCCTGCGTGTTACATCAAAGAGGATTCAATAGTCAGCGCCTGGAATCCGGTATTTGACGTAACCCCGGCTGAACTGATTTCAGCGCTTGTGACCGAACGTGGCGTCGTATTAAATCCGGCTGAACAAGGTATAAGAGGTTTAAAAGATGGTATTTGATAAAAAAGGTAACAACCCTGCCTTAGCTATGGGTTATCTGTTTAAAGGTTTAAAATTATTGGCAAGCACCCAATTGCGTGCCTTTGTTATTATCCCGATTTTAATTAATCTCGTGCTGTATAGCGCAGCCTTAACACTGGGTTATTACTATGTTGCCGACCTGATTAACCAGTTTATTCCAGGCTGGCTGCAATGGTTAAGCTGGTTATTATGGCCTCTATTTTTTATCAGTTTTTTTATAGCCGGTTTTTTTACTTTTACGGTATTGGCTAATCTGCTGGCCGCCCCCTTTTACGGCAAATTATCCTCGAAAACATTAGCCATCATAACCGGACAAACCAACGTAAGCGCTGAACAGCCAATGACTAAAGTCATGTTTGCAGAATTAAAGCGTGCAGGCTATTTGCTGAGCAGAGCCTTACCCTTACTGATATTGTCCATTATTCCAGGTATTAATGTGCTTGCGCCTTTCCTGTGGGCTTTGTTCGGCGCTTGGGGTATGGCACTGGAATACCTAGCGTATCCACTGGAAAATGCAGGCGTGTTGTTTTCTGAGCAGAAACAACTGGTTAAAAGCATACGCTGGGGTGCATTAAGCTTTGGCGGAGTCGCAGTCATGGGGCTTACCATTCCGGTATTAAATATCATCGTCGCACCTGCGGCTGTTATAGGCGCGACGATTTATTTTAATGAAGTGAGGAAGTAGGGTTAAGGTTAGAAGTGTCATACCGCCCGCACGGAATTTAGCTTACGTTAAGCCATCATTAATACCGCCATGATTTGGCCTGATCGCGTGTTACTTGACACGACGATAGTGCGTATCCTTTTCCATTGGGAGTATGGCACTTCGCTTATACGCGCACTGACCCCGATTATTTTATTTATTACAGAAAAGCGATGTTTTCAATAATATCAATTTCTGACTCAGTTAGTTCGATCCCATATATTGCCAGATCTGCTTGCATGTGGCTCTTGCTGCTTGTTCCTGTTAGTGGGATCATGCCAACTTGCATAGCGAACCGAAATACTGCTTGCGCGGTTGAGCAGCCCAGTCGTTTTGAAATAGCAACAAGCTCCGGTCGCTTCAACTCTGCCGAATTAGCAGTGAGCAGAGAGAAACCTTGATAAATAATGTCATTTGCAAGACATAGGACTCTAATCTTTGCGTCCCATTGGGTTCTGGCATAGCATCTATTTTGCACGAAGGCAGGCTTGACTTCGGACTTTTCGAGCAACAATTCCAATTGTTCAAAAGCTATGTTAGAAACGCCAAGCAGCTTTACCGAACCGGACGTTTGTAAATCTTCCATGGCTCGCCACACTGCCCAATCGGCGTTACTCAGCCCCAGGCTTGAAGCAGGGCCATGCAAAATATACGAATCCATATAACTAGTATTAAGATGCGTCAGTGAACTTGCAAACGATTGCCTGACCTGTGTTGTAAAGTCTGCATTGGCATCATAAGGAAGTCGATGATCCTGCCCCCTGGCATAGGTGAATTTGGTTTGTAAGAAAAAATCACTGCGTTGTTTATTATGTTCGGATAACGCTTTTTGTAAGGCCTTGCCAACCCCCTCTTCGTAGTAATGTTTGCGTTGATTTGCGGTATCGATACCCACAAACCCGGACTCCATGGCCAATAGGGTTAATGCTTCGGTTTGATCCTCTTTCCAGGCCGTTCCATACAGAAATGTAGGAACCGCGACGCCTCTATGATTAGTTAGCTTGCTAAGTTGTTGGGATTCATCTGACATTTTAACTTCCTCTGATATTTATGCCTTGTATTTTGGCCAAAAACCATCCCGGTGCAATGTGTGGGTAATATTCAAATTTACTCACTATTATTTTGGATTTCAATGTATTTCTAAAAAGAACATGCCCACTCGCTATCGCACTTATGGCGGGAAAGTGATGCTTACCCATTACATCTTGTCACACAATATTCATCAAACGGTAAAACTCCCTTCATAGAAAACTTTTATATCGTTATCAGTGTAGCAGAACCCTTTTGTTCCGCTGACTGCTAACTATCATAACAAGCCTAACTTGGGAGAGACCGTTGATGAACAAAAAACTACTTGCTTTAGCTATAAGCATAGCCACATCTAGCGCCGCCGCCGCTGGCGATTTTGGCCTGAATATCCAGAACTTGCTAAGAGCCCAATCATTTCAACTATTTGGCGTGGTTAGTCCGATTACAACTTCAGAGACTGTTTCGGTTCCCCGTGTTCCTGGCCAATCAGCACCCAACTTGATCAAACTGGCCACCGGTCTGAATGCCCAAATTGTAACCCGCAAATCTGCGCAAAATTCAGACCAGATGGCTTTCTGGCCTAATGACACTGCGCCTACCCACATCATTACCTGTATCGAAGAATTTCGTGATCCTGGTAATCCTGTCTTAGGTACTTTTCCGGGCGGACATCCAATATTCACACCTTCTATACAGCGTGTGAACCTGGCAACTGGAGCGGTTGACACTATTCTGCGCGGAATGTCTTCTTGTGATGGCATTCGCCGCACGCCCTGGAACACTATCGTAGTCACTGAAGAGCGTGATGACGGCGGCATGTATGAAATTCTCAATCCGCTTACCCATTCTGAACTGACGCTGGTTACTCGCGGCACCAGTAACATTATAGATAGTCTGGGCGCACCGGTAGCCGGTGAAGTCGAATATCGCGGCGCAGTTGGCGCATTGGCCTGGGAAGGCCTTGATTTGAACCAACAAGGTGTTGTTTATTACGGCGACGAAGAACGTCCAGGAACTGGCGCAGCCGCCGCCGCTGCCGATGCTGACACCGACGGTGGCAGCCTGTTCAAATTTGTGCCCACTAATCTATGGGATGGTTCGCCCGTCACTAATCTGAATCAATCCCCTCTAGTCCAGGGAAATGTCTACGCTTACCAAGCTTCTTGCCAAACCAGAACCAGTGGTAGCTTTCCACAATTTGGTCAAGGTTGTGAAATCGGAGAAGGTGCCTGGGTAAAAGTTGACCCGGCTAACTTGCGTACTTCCGCATTCGCCCACTCTGCAACTGGATTTTATCGTCCGGAAGATGGTCATTTTGACCCTATCTATCAAGGTGCTGGTGTGAGGTTCTGCTGGACCAACACAGGTAACAATGCTGGAAGCAATCATGGTGAGGTTGTCTGCTTGATCGACACTAACCCTGTAGGAACCGGTGAGAAAACTGTCAACAATGTGAACGTTAACGCTAACGGCCTGACCTATCTCGCAGACAGCGGACAGACTAGAGGTTTCGCAGTGGCTGTGGCCAACCGTGCTATAGAAGGCGACACCGACCTTAACCAACCAGATAATCTGGCTTTCCAACCAGTCACCGGTAATATGTATGTGATTGAAGATAACCCATTCGGCGATATATGGGCCTGTTTGCCTGATGGAGCCGATCGGGATATTAAAGCGGATGGTTGCGTGAAAATTCTGTCTGTTCGTGACTCCAGTGCCGAGCCCACCGGCTTCACCTTTACAGGTGACGGTAGAACTGCGTATGTCCATGTTCAGCATAGCAGCGATACAGCGTGCGTTGCGGGTAGCGATTGCGCTGCTAACGGCAGCTATCCAACCGATGATTTAATCAGAATTACTGGCTTCAGAGTTAATCGTCCCCAGTAACTTTAATCCGTAAATCTTCATCTTTCCGTCTTCGTTTAGTAGTTAATACATGGTCGAAGACGGATTTTCTCCAAATATTCGGAGCATTTAATGAATCTGAAATTAAAATTTACCGCTGTTGCGCTAACCTTATCTCTGCTGGCAATAGCGGGAACAGTTGAGGCAGGATTTCTATCAAGCACAGCATTTCTGGATCAATCTACTCTAAATGTGCAAACCATTTCCGGTAATGCACAGTTAATTTTTGGTAATGATAACCATAGCGCAGAATCCATTGCCGGAGATTTTACCGGCCCGATCTTAAGCCAGAATGAAAACGGGGTAACTCCCGTGTCAACTAACCTGGTATTCAATGGTTCGGGAATTGCTTTCGCAGATGCCTTCTCAGATACTACCCTGGTCCAAACCAGCGTCCTTGACGCTGGCAACGCAACAGCTTTGGCGATATTGGAGCGAAGCTATAGTATCAGCGGTTTTGGAAGCCTTTTGATCACGCTTGACTACTTCCTTAATCAAGAAGTTACGGGTCTAACCGATGGCTTCTCTTTTTCCAATGCTAATGCCCAACTGCTGGATACCTTTAGCGGAAACCAGGCTACTGCCTTTAACCAAATTTTAGGATTTGATGTTATTGGCTCACCCTTTAACGGAAATTTTTCGTTCACAAATGCCGGTACATTACAATTACAACTCGACAATCTCACCGATGGTATTCAGGGTAGCCTGTCATTCCTGACTTTTGGTAATGTCGAAACTAACGTTAGTGCCACCGCTGTTAATGCCAGCGTTCCAGAGCCTGCTATAACATGGCTTTTGGGACTTGGATTGCTTACCCTCATCGCAAAGTGTAAGTTAAAAACAGATAGTAAACCCATTCGCTTGAGTAGCAGTCCGAGTCCAAGCTTCCAACAATCAAGTGTGTAGGGTCAATTCACCTCATTGATAAGATCATTTCGATCGATTAGTTTAACCCTGAAGTTGTTACTCTATGGCCGCTATCCAGCGGCCTTTTTTTGCCTGCGTAAATGACTAACCTTGCACCTTAACCATTATGAATTTCGGCATATAGCGCCCGGTATTCGTCGCTCAGTTTATGGTTGGGGACATAATGCACTAGCGGTTGTGATACCGTGTGCGACTCCCTAACTTTAATTGAGGGAGAGATCATTGCGGCAAGGACTGGAAGACCTTCGGCGATAAGTTCATCAACCAGCTGGCGCGGTAAATTAGCCTGTTTTTGGAATTGATTAACGATAATGCCTTCGACCTGAAGGGTTTGGTTATGATCCGCTTTAACTTCTGCGACCGTCTGCATCAAGGTATAGAGTGCTTCTCTGGCAAACGTATCGCAATCAAAAGGAATTAAGCATTTTTCCGCAGCGATTAATGCAGATTGACTGTAGAAGTTAAGTACAGGCGGAGTATCCATATAGACAGCGTCAAAACCATCCAGTTTTTCCAGCGCTTCTTTTAATTTAAAAATTTTCATGCGCGATTCCAAACGACTTTGCAAAGGTTCAAGCTCTGGATGTGAAGGAATAACAAACAAGTTAGGAAAAGGTGTTTCATGGATAACAGCATCAAGACCCAAATTGTTATTGCCTCCGAACAAGGACAGACTTAAACAATCTTTAAAGAAATGCGCAATAGTTTTATCACTCTCACTGACTTTGTGCCCCAGCAAGTATTGTGTGGAATTACCCTGAATATCCAGATCAATCACTAAGGTGCGCTTGCCCTCAAGGGCGCTAATGGCGGCCAAATTACAGGTAATCGTTGATTTACCGACTCCGCCTTTCTGATTAAAGATGACTCTGCGCATGTTATTTCCCGTGAAATCAAATAGATAAAAATCGCATTATAAGCCCATGACCCGCAATATCAAATGCGTATAAAGGTTTTAGCATGGCACGCAGGGCATTCGGGGATTTCACTGGTTGTTTTAAACGCAATTTCTTTACCACACGCATCACACACAAAGGTTCCTGGCACGGTAATGTCGCCGCTGTGGTAGGTGTGTGTTTCCGCTAACTGCTTCAGTTTTTCCAGTTCGATACGTGTTTTATCGGCAACACTTAAAAAAGCATCCATAGCGAAGTTTTCTATCAATTCAATATCAAATTTAAACCATTCTGAAAGCGAATCTTTATCTTCTTCATTTGATAAGCCATGAGCAGCATTTTCAATATCGCGTTTAATATAACCTGAAAGCTTGTTCAGTTCATCGTCAGTCAAGCCGCTACTTTTGCTGGTTTTTTCTTTAGAAATTTCCAGAGCCTCGGCAAAAGAATGCAGCGTATCTTCCATGGTTTCATGAAGATGCTTCATGAATTCGGAATAGGCGGCGATTAGTTTATTTTTATTCATAGTTCAACTCCTGAAATTGACGCTTTAGATTTAGGCGACTGTGCGGTATTCTAACGCTTTTGACCGGTAAAAGACGAGAAGGATGCAAGAAAATTATCAACCGCTCGCTATTGAGCAAGACGTACAAGCCGCTTGGGAAGCCTCAGGCGTATTTAATGTGTCGGAATCTTCTACTCAGGTTAAGTATTATTGCTTATCCATGTTCCCTTATCCCAGCGGCAAATTGCACATGGGTCATGTGCGCAATTACACCATAGGCGATGTAATCAGTCGTTATCAGCGCATGTTGGGCAAAAATGTTATGCAGCCCATGGGCTGGGATGCTTTTGGCCTGCCCGCAGAAAATGCGGCGATGCAACATGGTGTTCATCCGGCTGACTGGACGTATGAAAATATCGATTACATGCGCGACCAGCTTAAACGATTGGGTTTTGGCTATGATTGGAACCGGGAATTAGCGACTTGTGATCCCGAATATTACAAGTGGGAGCAATGGTTTTTCCTCAAACTGCTGGCTAAAGGCCTGGTTTATAAAAAAACCGCACCGGTCAACTGGTGCCCCAATGATATGACAGTTCTGGCTAATGAGCAGGTTATTGATGGCTGTTGCTGGCGTTGTGATACCAAAGTAGAGCGTAAGGAAATCGCGCAGTGGTTTTTAAAAATCACAGCTTATGCAGATGAATTACTCACTTCATTAGAGTCACTAGATGGTTGGCCGGAGCAGGTCAAAACCATGCAAGCTAATTGGATAGGCCGCTCTGAAGGTGTCGAGATGGATTTCCCTGTTCAGGGTATGGCGCAACCCCTGCGAATTTATACAACGCGCCCGGATACCTTAATGGGTGTGACTTATCTTGCCGTTGCCGCTGAACATCCTTTGGCCTTAAAAGCCGCGGAAAGCAATGCTGACATTAGCGCATTCATAGCTGAATGTAAGATGATGGAAACTTCGGAAGCGGCCATGGAAACCATGGAAAAACGCGGTGTTGATTCTGGGATTAAAGCCTTGCACCCTATTTCCGGTGAACAAGTACCCGTCTGGATTGCCAATTTTGTGTTAATGGGTTACGGCACTGGTGCGGTGATGGCTGTGCCTGCTCATGATCAACGGGATTTTGAGTTTGCGAAAAAATATGGCATTGCCATTAAGCAAGTGATATTTTCCAAAGACGGTGAAAATGATGATTGTTCTGAACAGGCTTACACCGTAAAAGGCGTATTAAAAAACTCAGGAAAATTTGATGGTTTAACGTCTGAACAAGCGTTTGTAGCTATCTCAGAAAGTTTAGAAAAGGCACAAAAAGGTTTACGTAAAATAAACTTTCGCTTGCGCGACTGGGGCGTTTCCCGTCAACGCTACTGGGGCGCACCGATTCCCGTTATTTATTGCGACGATTGCGGCACTGTTCCTGTACCGGAACAGGATTTGCC
>JAYTJI010000098.1:0-7655 GCA_043731245.1 Methylococcaceae bacterium
TTTGCAAATGGGCAGTGGCTGGATGCCTTCAGACTTATCAACCAGGATGCAGAACAATACACCTGGTGGTCAAACAGAGGTCAAGCCTGGGCGAAAAACGTAGGCTGGCGTATCGATTACCAAATAATCAGCTCAGCGCTGAAAGAGAAAGTATCCGCCTCATTCATTTATAAAGACGAACGTTTTTCAGATCATGCGCCACTGGTTATGGATTATGACTTGTAGACGGGCTTATCTTGACCATTCCAAGGCGCGACTTTAAATAAAAGCAACATGCCCGGAATCGCTATGACAAAGCAAAATAGAAAAAAAGTCACCCATCCGAACCATTCAACTAAATACCCGGTAGCGGCATTGGCAAAAGTGCGTGGCACTGCTGCCAGGCTAGTAAACAAAGCAAATTGGGTCGCAGTGTAAAGTGGGTGCGTGGTATGGGCGATAAAAGCGACAAAAGCCGCTGTACCCAATCCTACTCCTAAAGCCTCAACGCCGATAACCACCGCCAACCAAGGTAGGCTATGGCCTATTGTCGCAAGCCAGGCAAAGCCCAGAATGGCGACCATCTGTACTAAGCCAAAAATCCACAGGGCGCGATTGATACCGAGCCTGATCATCCAAATACCACCGAGTAACCCACCGATGACACTTGGCCACAAACCGGCATTTTTGGCAATGAGTCCAATTTCTGTTTTACTAAATCCCATATCGAGGTAAAACGGGGTAGCGAGCGCTGTAGCCATGCTATCGCCCAGCTTGTAGAAAAAGATAAAAGCAAGCACCAGACCCGCTGATTTGAAGCCATTACGACTAATGAATTCTTGGAATGGCTCAACCACAGCAGCTCTGAGTGTTTTTGGGGAGCCATTTTTAAGCGCGGGCTCGCTCACACAAAGTGTCATGGCAATGCCCGGTAACATAAACAAAGCGGTAATAATAAACACAGTACTCCATGGCAAAAAGTCAGCTAGAATAAGCGACAAAGATCCCGGTATCAGTCCAGCAATTTTGTACGCATTAACATGTACAGCGCTACCCAGACCAAGCTCAGTATCCAACAACAATTCACGGCGATAGGCATCCAACACAATATCTTGTGAGGCGCTGAAAAATGCCACCACACCAGCCAGATAAGCAATTGTCCATAAATTCAGGTCAGGATGCAGTGTACCAAATGCCGGAATGGATAGCAGCAACGCCATTTGCGTGATGAAGAGCCAGCCGCGCCGTCTTCCTAAAGGTGGAGTATAGCGATCAAACAGTGGTGCCCAAAGAAATTTCCAGGTAAACGGCAATTGAATCAGCGCGAACAATCCTATGGCTTTCAAATCCACGCCTTCAGAACGTAACCATGCAGGTAACAGGCTAATCAGGATATACAGCGGCAAACCTGAGCTAAAACCGGTGAAGATGCAAATAAGCATGCGCTTGTTGAGCAGCACCTGCCGGATGTTTGTGTTTTCTGTCACTGGACACCTATAAAATTCAACTACGTTGCGATGGTGACGCTAAGCAATGCCTGATAAAGAACATCTACTCTGCAGGAAAAACGGAGGCCATGAAGGCCACAAAAGATATAAAAAAGACAATTTCTAATTAAATGCAAGGTAACAACATTAGGGAATCTCTAATAATTGCACTTCGACAGGCTCAGTGCGAACGGTTGTTAATTTAAATCAGTTAGTTATGAGTTCGTGCTGGGCCTGTCGAAGCATGGATGGATAATTATTATAGATTCCCATTAGAAAGCTCAGGCTTAAAAACCTTAAATCCCGCCAATAACGAAAAAAGCGGCTAAAAGAAATATGTTTAAGGATCTTTCGCGGACAATTTTTTTGGTAGATTCATTATTGGAAACCACCTAAACAGAAAAGGCCGAGTATCCAGATGATCTCGGCCTTATCAGAACAACAGCACCGCACAGGTTGTGCGGTGCTTCGTTAATATCAACCGTTAATCAAATAATGCGCAACAATACTTGCTGCGTAGCCGCCAGCGATTGCAGGCGCCCATTTTAGATGACTGAAAAAAGTGTATTTATGGTTGGATTGCCCCATTAAAGCCACTCCGGCCGCTGAGCCAACAGATAATAACGATCCACCAACACCCGCCGTTAAAGTGACCAATAACCATTGGTACAAATCCATGTCGAGATTCATATTCAGCACCGCAAACATAACGGGGATATTATCAACAATCGCTGAAATTATACCCACCAAAATGTTGGCTGTTGTCGCACCCAGACCATCATACATAGCACCTGACAGCAGCTCAAGATAACCGATATAACCTAAACCGCCGACTGCAAAAACAACGCCGAAGAAAAACAGTAAAGTATCCCATTCCGCGTGACGTACTTTATTAAAAATATCAAAACCCTCGTCACCTTCAACGCAATAGTTCTTTTTCAAATGGTAACCATAAAGCATTAACACAGAAAGACCGACCATCATGCCCATAAACGGTGGCAAATGCAGTCCCTGTTTAAAACTAACTGCGGTAACAATAGTTAATAAGAATAATCCGCATATTTGCAACGCGCCCGGTTTTAACTGAACGGCCGCTTCTGAAGATGCCAAAGGCTGCTCGTCCGGCACGGCAAAATACATAATTGCTGCCGGCACTGCGTAATTCACTGCCGAAGGAATAAATAGCTTAAAGAAATCAAAGAACTCAGCATATCCAGCCTGCCAAACCATCAATGTAGTAATATCGCCAAATGGGCAGAACGCACCGCCTGCATTAGCGGCAACCACTAAATTTACAAAACCGATACTGATGAATTTCTCATTATCCGCGCCTACCGCCAAAACAACTGCGCCGACTAATAAAGCCGCTGTCAGGTTATCGGCCACAGCGGATAAAAAGAAAGTGATGATACCAGTAATCAAAAACAATTTACGATAGCCAAACTGCCTTCTTACCAGCCACGACCGCAATGCTTCAAACACATTGCGTTCCGCCATTGAATTGATATAAGTCATGGCGACCAATAAAAACAGCATTAGCTCAGCATATTCTGTTAAATTGTATTCGAAAGCCTTGTGCATCGATTCAACAGAAACACCTTTTTGAGACGCTAAAATTGCAGCGTGCGCCCAGATAATACCCGCCGCAAGAATAACCGGTTTGGATTTACGCAAATGCGTAAATTCTTCGGCCATCACAAAACCGTAGGCGACAATAAAAATCAGAACGGTATAGACACCGCGCTCAGTTCCCGTCAACCCAAGGCTTTCAAAGCCACCTGCCATTGCCACTTGAGGCATCAGCAATATCGACAACAAAATCAATAAAAATCGCACCAGAATATCCCCTAACTCTTTTATAATTATTAAACATACAAACTTAACTGCCAATGTTATCATCAACTAATAACATTGTCATTTTATGACTCGCAGTATATGATTACCAATCATGATTATTCGCCAGAAAGGCACTATAAACGCTCATCTATGTACCAGTATAACGACAAAGACCAAACCATTGTTGACGAACGGGTAGCCCAATTTAGAAGGCAAACCGAACAGTTTTTAAAAGGCGAACTTTCTGAAGACCAATATCGCGCATTACGTTTACGGAATGGGCTTTACATTCAAACACATGCCCCAATGCTGCGAATTGCGGGGCCTTATGGTCTGCTGAATTCCAAACAGTTGCGAAAACTAGGGCATATTGCCCGTACTTATGACAAAAACTACTGTCATTTTACTACGCGGCAAAATATCCAGTTTAACTGGCCCAAGCTCGAAGAAGTGCCTGATATTCTTGCAGAACTGGCCAGCGTACAAATGCACGCCATTCAAACCAGCGGCAACTGCATGAGAAATACTACGTCGGATCACTTGGCCGGTGTCTGTATCGATGAGATTGAAGACCCGCGTCCTTATTGCGAGATTATTCGCCAATGGACAACGCTACACCCTGAATTTGACTACTTGCCACGCAAGTTCAAAATAGCCGTCAGCGGGGCTTTGCATGATCGTGCAGCGACCCAGTTTCACGACATAGGCTTGCATCTGGTTAAAAATGACGCAGGAGAAGTGGGCTTCAAAGTGTTAGTGGGTGGTGGCTTGGGTCGTACGCCCGTCATCGGACAAATGATTAAGCCGTATCTGGAAAAAAAGCATTTACTTTCTTATCTGGAAGCCATACTACGCATTTACAATCTCTTTGGCCGCCGTGATAACAAATACAAAGCACGCATAAAAATCCTGGTCAAAGAATCAGGATTGGATAAATTCTCGAAATTGGTTGAGCAGGAATGGTTGCTCATTAGGGATATCAACGAGTTGGGTGATGACCGCATTAACGCGATGAAAGCCCAGTTTGAGCTCCCTGACTACGAACCAGACGCAGCTCAAGACACAAGTTTTGCACAGCAGCAACTGGACAACAAAGCCTTTGCGACTTGGGTTAAATATAATACCGCCGATCATAAAATACCTGGCTATCACGCTGCATTCCTGTCATTGAAAGCACCCGATTCACCTCCTGGCGATATGACCGATGTGCAACTTGACGCAGTCGCAGAACTTGCCGATAAGTACAGTTTCGGGGAGATCAGGGTTACGCATAGACAGAATCTGATTTTGGCTGACGTAAAACAAGCCGACCTATTGGCACTTTGGCAACAACTGGACGCTCTAAAACTAGCTACGCCAAATATTGGCACAGTGACGGATATGATTTGCTGTCCGGGCCTTGATTTTTGCTCTCTCGCCAATGCCGGCTCTATTGGTGTTGCTAAAGAGATCAATGAAGCCCTTGATGATATGGATTATATTCACGACATCGGCGATTTAAAAATCAACATGTCAGGCTGTATGAATGGTTGTGCGCACCAAAGTGTCGGCCACATCGGCATACTGGGCGTTGATAAAAAGGGTGCTGAATGGTACCAACTAACCCTGGGCGGCTCTTCGGAAAATGAAGCAGCAATAGGTGAACGACTGGGACCTGCGGTTGCCAAAGATCAGGTCACTAAAGCCATCACCACTATTCTGGACGTTTACATCAAACAACGTCTGGATGATGAATCATTCCTGGACATGGTAAACCGGGTTGGTATTACCCCATTCAAAGAGCAAGTCTATGCAGATAATTAAAGATAAACAGATTATTGATGACACCTGGAGCTATATTGCAGATGATGCCGAGTTAAAAGCAGGTAATATCAGTGTTTCGCTAGCAAGATGGAAACATGACAAACAACAGCTGCTGGCCCATTTAGGGAAGCTGGGCGTAAGGGTAGGGCCTGCCGATTCTGTTGATGACATTGCCCTTGATTTGAAAGACATTCAACTCATCGAACTGGATTTCCCGGATTTTGCCGATGGCCGCTTATTTTCCCATGCCTGGCTGCTTAGAGGACGCTATGACTATCACGGCGAAATTAGAGCAACAGGTCACTATATGCCCGATCAGGTATTTTATTTATCGCGTGTGGGTGTCAACGCATTTAAACCGGAAAAGGCTGATGACATGCCAATAGTTCTGTCCCATTTGAATGATTTTACTGTCAAGTATCAGAACTCGATCAATTAACTCGTACTTGTTTATTGCTTACTGACCCAATGGCTGCCTTTAATAAGGCGATTCGGCAAAAACCATTATAAGTACCCGTTATGCTTACTCTGAAAATAACTCTCTGATTGCATTTCAATTAATCTTGACGCCGTGCGTTTGAATTCAAACGCACCATCACCCTCAGTATAAAGTTCTTGAGCGGGTACTTCAGCTGTACATATCAGCTTTACTTTATGCTCATAAAGCGCGTCTATCAAAGTCATAAAACGCTTGGCCTCGTTGCGTTTTTCCGGGGTTAATTTAGGGATTTCAGCCATAATCAAGGTACTGAATTCACAGGCAATCTCTATATAATCCACCGAACCTAAAGGCTGCACGCAGAGTTCATCAAATGATGTAAGAGCAATATCCCCATGTACAGCGGATAAAATAATTGTTCTTCCCATTACTTGTAAGACGCCTGCTTGCATAGCTGCAAAATTCGTAAACTCGTTATAACTTTGTTGCACAAACTCACCGGCATGTGCATCCAGTGGAAAATAATAGGTCGCTTCAAGTGCATGCAGGTGCATGAGCCGGTAATCTTCTTTTGCAACCAGCTCGATGATTTTAGATTCTCTTTGCAAGAGCCTGGTAAAAATCAAGAATTGCTCTCTTTGTAAGCCGCCCCTATATAAATCATCCGGGTGGCGGTTAGACGTAAAAACGACAACGATACCTGAATCAAACAGCTTACTGAACAGTCTTTCCAGAATCATAGCATCCGCTATATCGGTGACATGAAACTCATCAAAGCACAGGAGAAGAACGGACGTTCTAATTTTTTTTGCCAAGGCAGAAATGGCATCGGTATTATTTTGTTGCCGCCATTCGTGGATAAAGGAATGAACCTCCAGCATGAACATATTAAAATGCACCCGGCGTTTTTGTTCAATGGGGCAGGCTTCGTAAAATAACGCCATCAACATTGATTTGCCACGACCGACATCACCAAATAAATATAAGCTTTGACATTTTTCCGGGGTTGGAGAAAGTATCTTATAGATCGCTGATTTTTGATCATACCTGACGGATGCCAAGAGCTTATCCATGAGTGTTTGCAGATATTGTAAGGCAATAAATTGCGCCTCGTCGCGCTGTATATGTTTTTCTGCTACCTGATGGTTATACTGCTTTTGTAGTAGCCCGGATAAATCAGGAAAATGTTCCAATGTTGCTGGTTCAAAAAAAGTTTTTAACATGTTTGGTAATGGCTAAATAATAATTCGGGTAGATTATCACTAATATTGGTTTAGTCTAGCCAAAAAAAGCACTTCGTACTCGGTTACAGCTTGTATAGTGCTAGCAGACAGACCGATACCATAATGTTCCTGTCACTTTTTCGGTGCCAGGCCAAGCGCATGATCCGCTCCAAAATCCGTTATGACCCGTTGCAATGCAGTTGAGCAGCCTCGATAATGAACATCCGTCAAGTCGCTAAAAAGCCGAAATCGTTGCCCCGAAACTCTAAATTCTTGCTCATAAACTTCTATTTCTCCGAAGGGGGTGTGCCACCAGAGTTTTTTTACCACTCTTGTTGGCGCTATCCTGTCCTTGCCAAAGACCTCTGTAGTTTGCGCTATCCGCTATTCTGACCAGCAATGAAGGGCTTTGCTGCCCATTCGTCGCAGTTCTTCTATACCCCTCATTCTGCCTCATTGGCTTTTTGACAATCCCCAGCACTGTCTTCAACGATATTAATCAAAAATTCTATTCGGTTTTTAAGGGATGGGTATCGGTTTATGCGTTGTACGGGAGTTATATCTGAATCTGCTAAAAACAGTACAGTGACTTTCTATTGTAGTAGGTTATATAGATTCTATAATACACTGAAAAACCGTACTTTTAATCACGCCCTAGCCTACCTGCAAATGATACTTTACCTATGGATATTTGATTACCCACTATACTTCACATAGAGCCGCTTTTTCGTATTGCAACTAATACTTATGGAACACCTCAGCCTGGGCAATAATCCCCTGCGTATCCAACCCGCAGATAGCCAGCAGTTCCTCACGCGTGCCTTGCTCGACAAAGCTGTCAGGCAGGCCGATATTTAACACCGGCATGAGGATGCGTTGCGCTTGCAG
>JAYTJI010000099.1:0-1298 GCA_043731245.1 Methylococcaceae bacterium
AATCCAAGAGTCGGCTTTACAACTAAATCATCCGGTAGCCTTGCTACTTATCGTTTACCTGGCAACCAATATATTATCAATGCTGGTATCTAATAAAGCAGGTGTTGCCATTATGTTTCCAGTAACGGTTTCGTTATTACAGTTAATGCACATTACTGAACCGGCTCCGTATTTTTTGGCCATTGCCTTTGCGGGCTCAGCAGAATTTATGACGCCTTATGGTTATCAGACAAATTTAATGGTGTACGGCCCTGGCGGTTATCGTTTTCGCGATTATATTCGTGCCGGTTGGATGCTCTCGGCATCCTGTATGCTGGTTAGTGTTGGTATTTTGTCTACTATTTATAATTTATGGTGAAATTAAAATGATCAGTTTTTTCAGGTTTTAAGTCAAAAGCTAATTAACCTGACACCCATTGATTGATTGATTGATTCATTCATTACTGCCGATACTTTTCGGTGCATTGGGTTTTCCTTGTAAATAAGATGCACTCGGATCAACCAGAAAGTGACTATTGATCGTAGTGCGCCCTATCAACATACGAAATAACATGCTATCCCGATTAGTCAGCGTCATTTCTGCGGTAATGAGCGATTGCCCTAGAATTAGCTGGGTTTCTATGACATAGCGGCGCTGTTTGTGGCCACCGGAATCTGACACCAGACGCCGATCTTTAATCGGAGCATGACATTCTATCGATATATCCGAATGTCTTTGTCTGGGGTGAATAGCAAACATGACCCAGCGTTGTCCGCCTTTTCGATAGGGATCGATAGCGAACGCATGTAAAGCTGATGAACGTGCGCCAGTGTCCACTTTAGCCTTAATCTGGGCAATGTTAAGTTGCGGCAAACTTACCCATTCGCGCCAACCCAATAGAGGTAGTGGTAAGGACATGTCCGTCATATAATAAACCTTAAAAGAATCAAGCTACTGTGTTACTACTGCCATTAGATTGGTTTGGGCTTTCGTTACTGGCCTTGGTATCAGGCTTTCGCCCACGACGGATATAATTATTGCCACGTTTTTTATTACGTGCTTTAACGCGCTTTATATCTAATTTTTGCTGATTAATTTCGACTAATTTTAAATGTTGAAATATATCGGGGGGCATTTCGTCGGGAAGTTCAATGAGTGTATACAGGTTTTGAATGTTAATATTATTGATATTGTTTTTGTCAACACCTGATTCTTCAACCAGTACTTTTTTAAGCTGTTCCAGGGTTATCCGATGTTTTCTTCCCACATCCAGTCGATAACGGATCATTTTAATGCTTAATGGCGCATTTATTGTTGG
>JAYTJI010000100.1:0-14943 GCA_043731245.1 Methylococcaceae bacterium
GGCCTGTGTCAGCAATCCGGCCAAAGGTGTTCTTAATTCATGCGAAGCATCCGCAGTAAACCGGCGTTCATGTTCAAAAGCCCGTTCAAGCTGGACAAAAAGATTATTGATCTCATTAACCACCGGTACGATTTCATTGGGCAACCGTTTGATAGAAAGCGGCTTAAGGTAGCTGGCTTCACGTTTAGCGAGCGCTTTTTCCAATCTATTGATGGGTTTTAGCGACAGACCTACAATAAACCAGAGGACTGCACCTAAAAAGGGTAGACCGAAAAGAAACTGGGTCACCAGTTGTGATGATATTTCATCGGCTAATTCAGCCCGAATCTCTTCTTTCTGACCGACATGGATAACATATTCACCCGTTGAGTTTGCAATACTGAAAATATGCCATTCATGACCATCAATCCTGGTTTCGGTAAAGCCATGGTCTGAGGAAGAAAAAGCAAACTTTGGCGCACTATCGGAACGTAACATCAACCCGTCTTCTTTAGACCATAGCTGAAAAGCAATTTTTCTTTCGTATTTATGACCCAGGGCATTCGCCTGTAACAGATCATCAAATATCGGCCATAACTGATCATCAATATTGGTTTGGGTAAAACCATGAACTGAAAACGTAGGTGCGTTTTCTGAACGCAGCAATAAGCCATCATCCTCAGACCACAGTTGAAAAGCACTTTTATTTTTAAACTTACGCTTTAAAGCGTAAGTGTGCAAAATCTCGTCGGCTTTTTCCTGCTCCTGACTCCAATGCCCTGACAAAGAGCCTTCACGATGGAGTATTTCTACAAAAGCATTCAACACTTTTGCCGATTGTGCCAATTCTGCATCAAACAGGTTGGCAACTTCATCGCGCGTCACTTTATAATTTACATAGGCTACGATACCCCATATCAGCATGGCAGCAGAAAGCAGACTAACTAACAATAATTGCCGGAGAGAATAATTCATAGCTCCTCGTCGTCATTATCAATAATATAACCTACGCCCCGGACTGTACGAATAAGCGCGGAGCCGAGTTTTTTCCTCAGATAATGGATGTGAACCTCAACAGTATTGCTTTCTACGTCGGAGTCCCATGAGTAAAGACTCTCTTCAAGCCGGGAGCGGGAAACAACCTTGCCTACGTTACCCATCAGAAAACTTAAGATCTCAAATTCTTTTTGCGACAGCTCTACCTTCTCATTGTTAAAAGTCACTTGATGAGATGCGGGATCCAGAACAATCCCTTTATATTCAATAGTCGGCGCACTTCGACCTTCACTCCTTCTTGCCAACGCCCTTAAGCGGGCGCAGACTTCGTCCAGTTCAAAAGGTTTAATGACGAAATCATCTGCGCCACTATCCAAACCCATTACCCGATCAGGAAGCGTATCTTTAGCCGTTAAAACCATTACCGGTGTTTCATCTTTACGGCTTCTTAACGCCCGCAAAATAGCCATGCCATCCATATCGGGCAAATTCAGATCCAATACAATCAGCTCATAAGTGTTGAGCTTTAAAGCCTCATCGGCAAGTTTGCCATTAGTGAGCCAGTCGACCGCATAACCCTCCATCTTTAAACCGGCAACTAAACCATCGCCCAATATTTCATCATCTTCAACCAGTAAAAGTCGCATTTATCCTCCACAATTATTCATCATTGACTAAAACAGCTTGTTTAGTTGGCATATTCCCCCTACCCAACGCCTTACGCAAGTCATCCAAATAGTTTTTGCCCACCGCCAGTTCATCGGGACAACCACGAAAAAACCGTTGGTAAATAACACCCAAGGCAACCAAGGTAAGGTAAAGCGGCCTATACAAAAAGCCAAAACCAATCGTAAGCAATTCTTTTTGCCCACCACATTGATGAGTTCATACGTTTAGCGTTTTTGGTTTGTTAAATAGTGGGCGAATAGCCTGCCCACAATACTTAACGTGTGCTTAATTGCATCAATAGATGAGTTCGACAGGCTCACCGCCAAAACAGGAAAGGATCGATAAATCCAACAACACCCGCATCGGGCTTGTCAGAAGAGGAGATCAGGAGCTTTACAGTACCACGAACAATTAAACATTAGCCGACCGTATGTCCGCAGATACACATTATTTTTTTATGCTTTTATAGTTCTCCTCGCTTTCACGCTGTATTTTTTCACCTTCTCCAATCATTCGATTACCTTCATCAACTTTATTTTGGCCTTCCTGGACTAAAATATTACCCCGTTCAACTAATTGTTTACCTTTTTTCCATCTATCGCCTAAGCTTGCTATGCCTTGGCTTTCACGGAGCATTTGTTCGCCGGAGAGAATGGGGGTCGGTGCAGATACAGGTACGGGATCAGAAGCGCAAGCACCGAGCAGTAAAGCTAAACAAGCAATGGATGAATTCGGCCGGATAGTGAAATGATTTTGCATAATCGGTTACTCTGTATGTTAAGAATTTATAAAAAGGCGGTTAATTTTACAAAATGTAATGCAGGTTACAATCATTTTTTTAATTGTAACCTGACTCCCGGGCTCATGTTAGTACTAAACCTATTCACCAGAAAATCCCCTGTTGAGCCAGCCAGGGTTTAAGGAACAAGAACAACAACCCTGCCGCGCCGCAAGCGACTATGACCGGAATGACACCCGCTTTGTAACGGAACAACGCCAGCAAAGCACACGCACCGATCAGCGCGGCAATGCCATCGAAGCGTCCGGCAAAGCCTTGCGGCCAGAATACATGCCAGGCAAAAAACACGGCGAGATTGAGTATAACCCCGACCACGGCGGCGGTGATCGCCGATAGCGGCGCGGTGAACTTTAAATTGCCGTGGGTGGATTCCACCAACGGGCCACCCGCCAGGATAAATAAAAAACTGGGTAGGAAGGTAAAATAAGTGACTACCAGTGCCGCCACTACCGCACCCATTAATGCCGCATCAGCGCCGAACGGCAACTGGTTCCAGCCGCCCAAAAAACCGACAAAGGTGACGATCATAATTAACGGGCCGGGCGTAGTTTCTCCCAGCGCCAGGCCATCGATCATTTGCGTGGCGTTCAGCCAATGGTAATGTTCTACCGCACCCTGATAGACATAAGGCAACACCGCATAAGCACCACCGAAAGTAAGCAGCGTAGCTTTGGTAAAAAACCAGCCCATTTGTGTCAACGCGCCATTCCAGCCATATTGCCAACACAAATATCCCATCATGCCACCCCACAAAAGCAATCCCGCTGCGGCAATTTTAAGCAACTGCGCCCAACGGAAACGGGCATGATCAGGAATGGGCGTATCGTCGTCAATCAGAGCCGCACCATAGCTGTGTTTAGCCACGCCATGCCCGCCGATAGCAAATTTTTGTGGGGCGATGCGACCGCCGATGGCACCGAGCAAGGCAGCAAGCAACACAATCAATGGAAATGGTGCATGCAAAGCAAAGATAGCGAAGAAAGCCAATGCGGCTAATGTCCACAGTACGCCGTTTTTTAAGGCACGCGAGCCAATACGATGCGCTGCAAATAATACGATAGCGGTGACGGCGGGCTTAATGCCATAAAGAACACCGGCGATTTCAGGAACATGACCGAAACGCATATAAATCCAACTTAGCAGGATCAACAGGAACAGCGACGGCAGAATAAACAATAGCCCTGCAATCACGCCGCCCCAGGTACGATGCAGCAACCAACCGATATAAACCGCCAACTGTTGTGCTTCCGGCCCCGGCAGTACCATGCAGTAATTAAGTGCGTGTAAAAAGCGCCGTTCTGAAATCCAGCGCTTCTTTTCAACCAAATCCTGGTGCATGATGGCAATCTGTCCGGCAGGGCCGCCAAAGCTTATAAAACCAAGTTTCAGCCAATACTGGAAAGCTTCCCCCAAAGTAACCGGTTGTGGAGGGGGTGGTTTGTTCATGAGTCGTTTCCTAAAAGAGCTTGATAAAAAGCGTCGAAAATTTTTTTCCACTTCTGCGAGGAGTTCTACATCTTATCGATCAGAGTTTCTTGTCACTATGTTACGTTACTCAACATACCCGCTTCAATAATAAACTGCTCGATTGTTCCCAATCCTGAACCCGTTTTAAGATTGGTGAATACAAACGGCCTCTCCCCCCTCATTTTACGCGCGTCACGATCCATGACTTCCAGCGATGCGCCGACATAAGGCGCCAGATCGATTTTATTGATCACCAGCAAATCAGAGCGGGTAATGCCGGGGCCGCCTTTGCGCGGTATCTTGTCGCCTGCGGACACATCAATCACATATATCGTCAGATCGGCCAGTTCCGGACTGAACGTTGCGCTTAAATTATCGCCGCCGCTTTCTACCATAATAAAATCGAGATTATCCCAGCGCTCACATAGCTCATCAACTGCCGCAAGATTCATCGACGCATCTTCTCTGATTGCCGTATGTGGACAGCCGCCGGTTTCTACACCGATAATCCTCTCTTCCGGCAAAGCTTGACTGCGAATCAGGAACTGCTGATCTTCGCGTGTATAAATATCATTGGTTACTACGGCAATTTCAAACTGATCACGCATACGTTTACACAAGGCATCCACCAACGCGGTTTTACCGGAGCCAACCGGCCCGCCTATGCCGACTCGAAGTACTGGTTTGTCACTCATAATCTATCCTCTCAAGAACGAAATAAACGGGAATACTGTGTTTCGTGACGACAGCTTGCCAGCGCCAGGCCAAACGCACTGCCGCCAATGTCATCATCGGCTATTATTGCCGCGCAATCGACTTGCGCAGGTATTTGCGCCGCCAAAGTTTGCAATAATTGCTGTCCTGCGACCTGCCCTAGTGGCACGAGTTTGACTGCACATAAAACCTGATTCTCCAGCCAGCCCCAGATATAACCAATGGCGGCATGACGTTGATCAATGCCCCAGCGCACGGCGGCCAGGCTGAACACGGTTGCCAGCGTGGCTTCGGAGTTGCGTAACCAAACTTGCGCTTCCGGCATATCCAGTTTGGCTAGCAGTTTTGCCAAAGCCTGTCCGGTTTGGCGGTCTTCGGCGCGTAATTCGGACGTTTCTCGGCAAGCAGTCAGGGTTTTACTCCAAAGGTCTACCGCCGCTTGGTCTTGGTTCTGCCAAGCCACGGACAAGCGCAGCAGAATCGGCACATCGACCCGTGTGATGCCGTGCTGCAACACACCGCTTATCCATTCGCACGCATCATCGGCAGTTTTAACCAGACCGTCTTCAACCGCCCGCTCCAAGCCTTGCGAATAGCTGTACATGCCAATCGGCAAGCCTGGACTGACCAGTTGCAACAAACGCAGTAATGCAAGGTCAGTGATCATGATTGTGATAAGCACCTGCTTCCGGTTCAAAAGGCAGGTTTTCATGCGTTACCGTCAAGCCTAAACCTTCGACCATATGATCGAGAACGTGATCGCTCAGATACCGCAATTCACCGGGCATGATTTGTAACGCAATGTGACGGTTACCCAGATGATAACAAGTGCGTGCAAATTGCAGGGTATCGTCGGTGTGGACTACTGAAAGTGTTTCCGGTGCGGCTTTTATCATGACCTTAAAACATTCCGGGCCGGTCAAAACAGCGCCTGAACGCAAATAATGCCCACGCGGCAAAAACAAACCGACTTCCATACCACCATCAGTACGGGCAGACAAGCGGCTTTTTTGGCGGGATTCAAAAGGCAAGGTCAGCACATCGTCAATCTGACTGTCTGGTAATGCAAGTTCAGTTAATTTAAGCATATTAGTCATCATGTAGGGCGTGCCGCGCACGCCAAAAGGTAACAAGATTATTCAGGTATCGAAGGTGTAACCTACTTTGTTTTTAAAACAAAAAATACCGCTGTGCAAACGGCAACACCGCCACCGGCTCACAAGTCAGCAATTGTCCATCGGCACGTACTGCATAAGTCTGTGGATCAACTTCTATATTAGGCTGGTAAGCATTATGTACTAAATCTTTCTTGCCGATATTTCGGGTATTTTTGACGATGCCCACCCGTTTGCGCAATCCCAAAGTAGTATCAATACCCCCATCGACGGCGGCTTGCGGCAAAAAAATCATTGACGTAGACGATGCCGTCACACCGAACGAGCCAAACATCGGGCGATAATGTACCGGTTGCGGGGTGGGAATCGACGCATTCGGATCACCCATAGCCGCAACCGCTATCAAGCCGCCTTTAATTATCAGGCTGGGTTTTACGGCGAAAAAAGCCGGGTTCCATAACACCAGATCGGCCAGTTTGCCGACCTCTATCGAGCCGACTTCATGCGCGATACCGTGGCTAATGGCGGGATTAATCGTGTACTTGGCGATATAGCGTTTAATGCGAAAATTATCATTGCGGGCGGAATCTTCCTGCAAACTTCCCCGCTGTATTTTCATTTTATGCGCGGTTTGCCAGGTGCGCATAATCACTTCACCCACCCTGCCCATCGCCTGAGAATCCGATGAAATCATCGAAAACGCACCCAGATCATGCAGAATATCTTCCGCCGCTATGGTTTCACGACGGATACGCGATTCGGCAAACGCGACATCTTCGGGAATACCGGGGTCGAGATGGTGGCAAACCATCAGCATGTCCAGATGCTCATCTACGGTGTTAATCGTGTAAGGCCGTGTCGGATTAGTTGACGACGGCAGCACATTCGGCAAACCGCAGGCTTTGATAATATCCGGCGCATGACCGCCGCCAGCGCCTTCAGTATGGTAGGTATGAATTGTACGGCCTTTAAACGCGGCGATGGTATCCTCGACAAAACCGGATTCGTTCAAGGTATCGGTATGAATCGCCACCTGCACATCAAAACAATCGGCGACTGACAGACAGCAATCTATCGCTGCCGGTGTCGTACCCCAATCTTCATGCAGCTTTAACCCTATTGCTCCAGCCCGTACTTGCTCTTCCAATGCCGCAGGCAAACTGGCATTACCCTTACCCAACAAACCGAAATTCATTGGAAAACCATCAAGCGCCAACAGCATCTGTTGAATATTCCACGGCCCGGGTGTGCAGGTCGTCGCATTCGTACCCGTCGCAGGCCCGGTGCCGCCGCCGATCATCGTTGTCACTCCAGATGCCAGAGCTTCATCGATTTGCTGAGGGCAAATAAAATGAATATGCGCATCAATACCACCCGCCGTTAAAATCTGGCCTTCGCCGGCAATAATCTCGGTGCCGGGGCCGATGATAATATCGACTCCGTTTTGAATGTCGGGATTACCGGCCTTACCGATAGCGGCGATACGGCCGTTTTTGATGCCGACATCGGCTTTGATAATGCCCCAGTAATCGACAATGAGTGCATTAGTGATCACCAAATCCATAGCTATGGAAGAATCAACCTGGCTTTGCCCCATGCCGTCACGGATGACCTTGCCGCCGCCAAATTTGACTTCTTCGCCGTAAATCGTGCGGTCAGCTTCGACTTGTAAAAATAACTCGCTATCACCGAGGCGCACTTTATCGCCTGTAGTGGGGCCGAACATATCGGCATAGGCTTGTCTGCTGATTTTGCTCATACGGTCTCCTCCAATTCGCCCATGATAGCCTGACGAAAACCGTAAACCCGGCGTAACCCGGAAAACGGCACCAATTGAATTTCCCGCTGCTGTCCCGGCTCAAAGCGCACCGCCGTACCCGCCGGAATATCCAAACGGAAGCCCCGCGCCAGCTCACGGTCAAAATGCAGGGCCGGATTGGTTTCATAAAAATGATAGTGCGAACCAACCTGTATCGGTCGGTCGCCGCTGTTAGCAACGACTACGGTAATAGTTGTGCAACCCGCGTTAAGTTCGATGTCGCCATCGGCGGGGATGATTTCTCCGGGTATCATGGCTGAGCTCCTACTGTGTCATGTACATACTTAGCGTAGGGCGTGCCGTGCGCGCTTTCTCCGCTCCTCTTTGGCGCGCATGGCACGCCCTGCTTTGTTACTCGATGGGATTATGAACCGTCACCAACTTCGTGCCATCGGGAAACGTCGCTTCCACTTGCACATCCGGCAGCATATCGCTAATGCCGTCCATAACATCCTCACGGTTCAACAAAGTGCGTCCATATTCCATCAGTTCGGCAACCGTGCGGCCATCTCTGGCACCCTCCATGATCGCGGCGGAAATATACGCGACCGCTTCGGGATAATTTAGCTTTAAACCTCTGGCTTTACGCCGTTCTGCCAATAATCCGGCGGTAAAAATTAATAATTTGTCTTTTTCGCGTGGCGTTAATTGCATGGTTTTGTTTCCTCTTAATAATTACCTTTGTTCCCACTCATGGCTATTAAGTTAAGGCATTCATGCTTCGACAGGCTCAGCACGAACGGCTTGACTTACTAGCCATGAGTGGGAATGAGAAAAGCCAGCTAAGTTGCCCAAATGCGGGGCGCACAAGCTTCACGTTTAACCACATCAGGCCGCAGCGTCCGCCAAACCTGCTGGAAAAAATCGCGTAATCGATCAGCGCGGGTATCTAGGGCGCGGCAGATCAACATATCATCTATCAAGGTCACACCCCGCCCTGCACTATCGCCAATAAGTTGCTGCACAGCCTCTAACTGCACAGTGGTGGCGGGACAGGCGAACAACGTCCCGCAAGCAGAATGTCCGTTCAAGCCCCAGTTTGCAGTAAAAGCCGCTGCATCTATCATTAAGCGCTCACGATAAAACAACTCGCCAGCGCGGAAAATTTGCCAGCTCATGCTCACCTCTCCCGCCGTAAACCCTTCATTTGCGGCAGGTCGCCCCAGTGCGAGAATTTCCCAACCGATAAACCGCGCCGCAGCCGCCAGCTCCAACCGCAATCCAGCCGCTACCCGTGCTCCTTCATAAATGATAGTTTCCTGCGGCAACCATTCCAATGACGCATTTGCCGCCACCGTCAATGCGACTTGTTGCCGCGCAAGTTTGCCATCGCTACGGTAAAACTTACCAGCCGCAGGTGTCGTCACCAAGGCCGCACTATCGATGGCGGCGTTAATATTAATTGTCAAACAATCCCCCGCCACCACGCCGCCGGGCGGATGCAACACATAAACATGACACACATCGCCTTCAGGATAAAAAGGCCGTTGCACCGTCAACGGGCCGATATGGCGGCGATGTGCCAGTACGGTTTTACCGTTTTGGTGGACAAAACCCAATTCCAGTTTGGCTTGCCAGCCTTGGGATTGCTCGGTGTTTGAATCGGCAAGACTTGGGTTTATTAGGGCTTCCTGTAGGGTATCGGGTTTCATTGTGGTGTTACTGTTGTTTGTTCATATTACGGGCTTATATCGTTCTCTCACTCCAACGTCACGCAACTCCGAAATGTGCAAACGATAGATTTATCGGCTAGATTTCATCAGTTAAAACCTTATAGGAAGGGTCTTCATAGATATTAATGTCGATAATATCATTGGCGTTATGCAAAAGTTTTCTGCAATCTTCGCTTAAATGCTTCAAATGTAATTTTTTGCCTAGTTTTTGATAGCGTTCAGTCAGTTTATTCAATGCTTCAATACCCGACATATCAACAACCCGGCTTTCTGAAAAATCAATAATGACTTCATCTGGGTCGTTTAGTACATCAAATTTCTCACTAAAATCAGTAACCGAGCCGAAAAATAAAGGGCCGAACATTTCATAATGCTTAATACCGTTATCATCGACATATCTTTTGGCATGAATGTGTTTGGCATTTTCCCATGCAAACATCAACGCCGAAATAATCACGCCTATAAGTACCGCCAGTGCTAAATTATGTAATACAACAGTAATCAGCATTACCAATACCATTACCAAAATATCAGGCTTAGGCATTCGGTTAAATATTTTCAAACTTGCCCATTCAAACGTACCGATTGCAACCATAATCATCAAGCCTGTTAAGGCCGCCATCGGTAATTGCTCAATCAAATCAGCAGCAAACATAATAAAAACCAGTAGCATCACCGAGGCAACAATACCCGATAATCTTGCTCTTGCGCCTGATGAAATATTAATGAGACTCTGGCCTATCATGGCACAACCACCCATGCCCGAAAACAAGCCAGTGATTATATTGGCAGCACCTTGGGCTATGGCTTCTTTATTGCCCTTGCCTTTGGTTTCGGTGATTTCGTCAATTAAATTCAACGTTAGTAAGCTTTCTATCAAGCCAACACCTGCCACAATTAAAGCGTAGGGGGAAATGATAGCTAACATTTCAAAGTTTAAGGGTAAATCGGGAATATGAAACGGCGGAAAACCGCCTTGAATGCTCGCAATATCACCGACTGTTTTTGTTTCTATATCGAACCCTATCACCAAAGCTGAAACGACTAAAATTGCCGTTAATGAGGAGGGTATAGCTTGCGTCAGCTTGGGTAAAAGCCAAATAATTAACATCGTTAATAACACTAAACCCATCATAATAAACAGCGGCATTCCACTCATCCACTGTAATGCACCTGAAGTATCGGTTATTTTAAATTGCGCTAACTGCGACATAAAAATAACAATGGCTAAGCCATTAACAAAGCCAAACATCACAGGATGCGGTACGAGGCGGATAAATTTTCCCAGTTTTAATAAGCCCGCTCCCAGTTGTATAAATCCCGCAAGAATAACGGTGGCAAAAATATATTCCAAGCCATGTGTTTTGGCTAACGCGACAATCACCACGGCAACCGCCCCTGTTGCCCCTGAGATCATGCCGGGACGGCCGCCAAAAACAGAGGTAATTAAACCCATTGTAAAAGCGGCATATAAACCTGTCAGGGGCGATAAACCCGCTATTAAGGCAAAGGCAATGGCTTCTGGAACTAAGGCGAGTGCAACTGTTAACCCTGACAGGACTTCGGTTTTATAGTTAATCTTGCAAGAAGGGGTGAATAAGTTGAGATATTTTTTCATAATCTTTTCATGATGATTTATTTAAGTTTTAACTTAATCGCATTCGCTGCGTTTTTAAAAAAGAACCTGATTAGCAAGGAACCTCAGCCGACACCGTCATACTGGCATGGATGCCAGTATCCAGTCACACGGATGTGAATGAATGGTGCCTAACCGGAGCCCATGGCACTGGATTCTGGCTTCCCTGCCGGAATGACGAACTTCTGGCGCTAGCTGAAGCATCTTGCTAATCAGGAAAAAGAATGCAATAAGTTCAGTTTTTATCAAAAAATCAACATGTATTATTAAGGTGTTATTAAGGTGGCGTTATTGTCATAAAAATCCGTTTAAGTTGGTAGGGTTTGCGATTCAGAAAAAACCATTTAATCGCCACCCCAATCTTTATCTAAAATGCCTAACATTGCTCGTCGCCTTGTTGTGCATCAAGCCTGGAATTTCAGAAACAGGTTTGGCATCGCTAAAATCGAGATCAGCATAGCATTCATACAGAGGATCAGATTTATCGCTCATATAATTCATTTAGACGATTAATTAAACCCCAGCCAACAACCCTACCCCAACCACAGCACAC
Source organism: Methylococcaceae bacterium (assembly GCA_043731245.1). Classification (GTDB taxonomy): domain Bacteria; phylum Pseudomonadota; class Gammaproteobacteria; order Methylococcales; family Methylomonadaceae; genus Methylobacter_C. Next base: position 11,421 of record JAYTJI010000100.1, read on the forward strand.
AACAAACCAAACCCCGCGCCCAGCATTTTCAACCTAGCTGCCGCCAATAAGCCAAATGCAACTCCTAAGCCATGCAACATAGCAGTGGTCAGCAAAAAACCTGCCGAATGTAGCCTTTCAAACCTGATGCAGTTCTTTCCGAATCGCTTCCCGCACCACATCTGCTAGTGTCAAGCCTTGGGCAAATTGCCGCAAAGCCTCGTTCATCAGCGTTTGGTAATTGCCGCCGTTGATTTCGGCGCGGGCTTTAAAAATCGCCAAGGTGTCATTATCTACGCGCATGGTTATCCGCGACTTGCCGCCTTGTTCGGCTTGCAATTGTGCTAATGCCGGAATTTCAGAAACGGGCTTGGCATCACTAAAATCGAGATCGGCATAACGATCATACAGGGGGTCAGAATTGTTGCTCATAACGTCTCCTTTGAGGTTGGTTAGCTTTCCAAGCAGAAATCAAACGGACGGTTTCGCCGCGTAATGTCCAAACGACAATCAAAATTCGACCTTTCGCGCCCATGCCCAAGGTAATAAAACGCTGTTCATTGTCGGCATCGCCATTCTCCCGCGTCAGTGCGTAAGGGTCTAGTAGAAGGGCCTGAGCTTCATCAAACGTCACGCCCTCGTGATTCAAGGGATTTGTAGCGGCTTTGTCAGGATCAAATTCGATTTTCATGAATTTATTATATGCACGAATGTACATACAAACAAGGAATTAACGACTTGACGTCTTGCAAGCCCCAGATTCCGCAAAGCTTCACTCATTAAACACCAGCTAACAACCCCACGCCAACCACAGCACACAACAAACCGAACCCCGTGCCCAGCATTTTCAATCTAGCTGCCGCCAATAAGCCAACGGCAACGCCTAAGCCATGCAGTGTGGCGGTAGTTAGTAGAAAACCTGCCGAATAGGCCAGCGCGTCTGCATCGTCCGCCAGTTCAGCGGCGTGGACATAACCGTGGGCGAGTGCAAAGACGGCGACCAAGGCAACCGCCAGAGCGGATGACATGCGCGTGTTACGCCATACCAGTACACCCGCCGCCATAACCGAAAACGCCACCCAGCTTTCCGCCGCCATAATGGTGATGCCAAGCATAGATAAACCTGCACCCACGCCCATTGCTGTTAAAAAAGCCATCGGTAACAACCACAAGGATTTGCCGCCACGCATTGCCGCCCATAAGCCAACCGCCAGCATGACCAGTAAATGATCGACACCGATTAAGGGATGCAGCACACCATCAAGCAAGCCGTGTACTGCGCCGATGCCTGTATGGGCATGAGCGGGTAGCGATGACAGGGATAATAAAGTAGCAAATAGGCTAATTAATTTTGTTTTCATAACAATTCCTCATTTATTTGTTTATGTTTCTATACTTCAAGCGGTCGCTTTTGCGGCTTTTAAAGAGTCATGAAAGCCTTATTATCTATAGAATGCAGGTAATTTATTATCCGCATCCGTGACCGCGCACAGTATACGTTTATTGTTCCCACGCTTCAGTGTCACTGCCCATATGGTACAAGAGTACATCCTACAATGCTTTAATAAACCATCAAACTGTCAAATACCGCTTAACCATATCCTCGGCCAGTTCATCGATCATCCCGACCGCCACATTGCGGCCTCGATCCATTATACAGAATCGATCCGCTACTTTACGGGCAAAGGGCAGCTTTTGTTCTACCAATAACACCGTTACACCTAATTCATGATTAATTTTGGTAATCGCTTCATGCACTTCACCCAAAGCATTGGGATTAGGTTTGGGCAAAGTTATTGGCGTACCGCGTGAGCGGTTAAGACGAATAATCACGTCGCCGATTTCGCTGACTATATTGGGCTGTATGCCTTCGGTGGGTTCGTCCAGAATCAGCAAGCGCGGATTTAGCACTAAAGCCCGGCCTATCGCCAGTTGCTGTTGCTGACCGCCGGACAAATCGCCGCCGCGCCGGTTGAGCATTTGCTTTAACACCGGAAAAATCTCAAAGATATGATCGGGGATTTTTTTAACGCCATGCCTGCGTGCCGCCCTTAATCCAGTTTTGAGGTTTTCTTCCACCGTCAGCAACGGAAATATTTCCCGCCCTTGCGGCACATAACCGATACCGAGTTCGGCACGTTTTTCCGACTTACCACTGGCCAGCGCCTGCCCATCCATTTCTATCGTGCCACCTCTGACCGGAATAAGCCCCATAATGGCTTTCAACAAGGTGGTTTTACCGACGCCGTTACGTCCCATCAGACAGACACAGGCCCCTTCTGGGACATCCAGTTGCAAATCCCATAAGGTATGGCTTTCGCCGTAATATTGTTGCAACGCATTAATTTTTAGCATCAGCCCCCCAAATAAACCTGAATAACCCGTGGGTCATTTTGCACTTCATCCATAGTGCCTTCTGTCAACACCGAACCTTCATGCAATACTGTAACTTTACGGGCAATGGAGCGCACAAATTCCATATCATGTTCAACGACAACAATTGACCGCTGGCCTTGCAGCGATAACAGTAATTCAGCCGTCCGTTCAATTTCCTGATGGGTCATACCTGCTATCGGCTCATCAACCAGCATGACTTTCGGCTCCTGCATCAATAACATGCCGATTTCCAGCCACTGTTTTTGTCCGTGCGACAAGATGCCCGCACGCGCTTGATTAAACGCGCTTAAGCCGACAGTTTCCATAATGTAATCGATACGGTCACGCTGTTCACCGCTTAAGCGAAAAAACAATGTCGGCCAGGTACGTTTATCCGCTTTTAACGCCAATTCCAGATTTTCAAAAACCGTTAAGGCATCAAATACACTGGGCTTTTGAAATTTCCGGCAAATGCCTGCCTGGGCAATAGCGGGTTCATCCATTTGCAATAAGTCGATCGTTTGGCCGAAAAAAACCGAGCCGGTATCGGGTCGGGTTTTGCCGGTTATCACGTCCATCAGCGTGGTTTTTCCAGCCCCGTTAGGACCGATCAGGCAACGTAGCTCGCCAGCATCAATATAAAGCGACAGGCTATTCAACGCCTTAAAGCCGTCAAAACTGACGCTGACATCTTCCAGATATAATATGGGCCCATGACGGGTATCGACTTCGCCTTTTACGGCCAAAATACCAGCCCCGGTTTTGGCGTCTTCATCGAACAGGTTGGTTGCATATTGCATCATACTCTTTGCTCCTGTAAGCGGCGTTTCAACAAGCCGACGATACCATCAGGCAATAGCAGCGTCACCACGATAAATACAGCGCCTAGCGTAAACAGCCAGATTTCCGGTAACAGTCCAGTCAAGACGGTTTTGCCGTAGTTCACCAGTACCGCCCCGATAATCGCACCATACAGCGTGCCGCGACCACCCATCGCCACCCAGATAACGATTTCCAAAGAGTTGAGCGGTGAAAATTCGCTGGGATTGATAATGCCGATTTGCGGCACATACAAGGCTCCGGCGATACCGGCCAGCATTGCGGCGAAAACGAATATCCACAGTTTAAACATTTCAACACGGTAACCCAAAAAGCGTACCCGCGATTC